>NZ_JBFRJZ010000035.1:0-32969 GCF_041469125.1 Vibrio sp. 10N.286.51.E5
ACAAAAGACAGACTACGACAAAAAGCATCTAAAAGTTTCTAACTTTATTGTTACTTCTTGCTTTAAGTTGGCCTATTGAGTGAAATTGAGTTTTGATCTTTATTGTCAAATCTTTGCTATAGCGTCACGTAGCAATCAGCTCTGCGTAACAGAAAAGTTTCAATCTTTGTTGTTCACCGACATGAAATGCAATACAAGCACTGAACTGTTGCCCCATCCAAGTCATCTTCATCAAACAAACTGTCATCAGACAACCATTCGTCTTGCATCGCCTCTGTTATCTCTTTGGCCATAAACACAGCAAGAGTGGCGTTAGGGTATTCCGAAGCAAGGTAAGCCTTAATATGATGCTCTAGCATCGGTTCAATGGAGTGAAGCCATAGGGATTCATTGCTTGAATGAGCCATAGTTATAGCAAGTCGAGCTTGAGTCATTGCAGACGGGCAGCGATAGGCTTGTAAATTCAGTTCCATAATCTCTCTCCTTAGCGTTTATTCCAAAGGCTAAATTTCATCACACGGGTAGATACCACAGACTTTGCACAAACGTCGGCCCATCAGTTTCTCTGAACCTTTTTGCATCATATATTTCGGCTCTTTTGCATTATCTAACTGGAGCTTTTGAACAACGCCTGCTTTAGTCCACCAGCTGTCTTTCATGTTGAGTAACGGAAGTGCTTTTAAGCGCTCTAGAGCACTCCAGTCTGGTGCCGTACCATTAGACATACCTTCTTCGATGATGGAGCGACAAACCCACGCGCATCCGTAGAAATAAATGGCTTTGCTATACATAGGGTCATTCTCAGTATCTTTTTCACCTATTGGCATAGCACTGAGTACGCCCGTAAGCGCAGGCTTGAGCATGTTGAACAACTGATCTGTCATTTCAGGGTTCTTGGTGAGTAATGCATTTGTTTTCGCGGCTGTGGAAGCGCTGGCAATGCTCAAGAAATCTTGAAGCTGTTTTAAGATGAAAAGATGCCCATTGGTGAGCTTTCCACTTACCGAGATCAGATCCCATAGGGACAATTGGTTCACTTCTAAATCCAGAAATCGACGTAATAACCGGCTGTAAGGTTTGCTGCTGTCGAAGTACAGGTTCAGACTCGTCGTTGGTTTTCTCTGATTGAAGTGAAAATCACTGAATAGTTGTTTTATTTGCTCAGTCACAGGCTCTAGCGTGTCGGTATCAGAGACAAGGAATTTCACGCTCAGGGTTTGCGTCGCAAGCTCAGGCATTTCAGTTAATAAAGATTGAAATAGCTCATTACGGTTTTGACCATCGGCAATATGACGGTCACAGTCGGCAGGGATCACGGCTTTAAGCATCCTACGGTTACCTATAATGATCTCTTCTTCATCCTTTAGATGGCTTAAACAAATCGCCAGTCCGGGCAATATGGTATTTTTGCGGGTTCGAAAGTAATCTTTGAGCGGTTCGCTGCGTGATTTTTCAAGATCACGTTGACGTTTTAAGTGAGAAGGTATCTTGTCTGAACTTTCTTCATTTTTGAAATGCTCGGCTAACTCCTTGGTCAACAGAATGCCTTCGAGGGTACGAAAGCCGTACTTGTTGATTCCTTCTTCCCCGATAAAGAACACCACCTCTAGGTCTTTGCCATTAAGAGCATGATTGGGTGTGTATGGTACTGTCAAATCTGTCTTCGCGTTCATATTTTTGTCCTCACTGGATTTATCTTCAGTCTATGTAGAACAACTAACCCTGTCTATAAAATGAAAGAAAAATCTCCCATAAAACGGGGGGGTAAACTTTCATTATTCTCTATGCACGTTATAGTTAAGGTATTCAAGATGACTTAGGGAATCGGACATGACTTTATTAGTATCGACAGCACAAGACGCATTAAGCAGTCAATTGTATGCCCTGCATATGGGGATTATTGATCGCTTCAATGACACGGTGAGAGAGACGCGTAGCCTGATCGAAGCTGATGAGAAGTATATTTGTCATGAAGGCTTAAGTATGGGGAAAGACAGCACATTGGTCGCACTGTGCTTGATTGAAGCTTACAAACAGAGCATTGCGGAAGGAAAAATCGAACCCTCACGTCCACTGATGATAAGCACCGTTAATCCTGGTGCAGAAGCATTGCCAATGCAGATGTACAGCGAGTATGCGGCTCCGTTCTTGAAAGCCTATGCGAAGGACTGTGGCATTAACCTTTTCTATGATGGTGTGGCTCCTGACTTTCATGAAGAGTACGCCAATCGTTACTTGTCGGCACAAAAAGTGATTCAGAATGCGTCTATGTCCGGCGACTGCACTGTAATTTTGAAGCTGATCCCTTCCGAGAAGTACATTAAAACCATGTTGAATCGATTTGAAGGTATGGAAGGCATGGAGCAGTACGCGTCGTCACCGGTTATCTCTTTTTCGGGCTCACGCGTAAAAGATGAAAGCACACGTCGTACTCGTAATATGAAGAAGCAGGGTACTGCACACAAGACCATCGATGCACTCAAGGCGGAGCTGGTGGACCAAAGTGACGTCAGTAAATTCCAACTGTACCAGTACGCTCCTATCCGAGATTGGTTAACGGATGAAGTCTTCACGGCCTTAGAGTTAGCCGGAAAGAAGCCTTTGACGAAGAACCTCCCTGGTATTCAAAATGCTATTCCAGCATTCATGTCCGACTTTGCTTTGTTGTTGGCCATCTATGGAAATGCCGCGCAAGAAGCATGTGAGATTTCAGTCGGACAAAAACATGGTGCTGGGTGTTCAGGTAAAGCTCGATATGGGTGCTTGATCTGTACTCAAGTTGGCACCATTGATAAAACACAAACCAGTTTAGCTAAACAAGACCGATGGAACATCCTCGGTCAAGAGGAAGCTTTGCGTTTACGTGATTACATGTTCCGCCTGTCTGCGAACATGAGAGCTCGTGCTTTGCATGCCAAAGGGTACGACAGTGTTGGTTTTGGCAGAATTGCACTTCAACCTAATGTGTTGAAACCTCGCTACTTGGAGAAGTTAGTCAGACTTTTTGCTCAGTTATCGATTCTTTCAGAAAACAGGGCTGCAGAGTTCCGTCAACTTATTGCCGAAGGCAAAGAGGATACACATCCCGGCATTGTAGAGATCCAAAATGATGTGACGTTGAATGCGAAAGCGAGACGTGGTTATTTGGCTATGTATAAAGCTCAAGCGGTGAATCCACAAATCAAACTATTCTCTGAACGTCACGCAGTGTACCTAAGCTATCGCTGGGGCATTGACGGTATAGCAAGCCTTCCGTTTAGACCACTTGCTATCTGGCGTGATCTTCACTTAAGACCTGAGTCATGGATTCCGTTTCCGAAAACCAATGCAGAGTGGGAAGCGGAAACGGGGAAGACCATCAAGTTAGTTGACCCGCAATATCCTCTCCCTGAAGCAGTAATGATGCCTGTGTTCAAAAAAGAGGAACCGAACCATTATGTGGCCAACCACCGTGCGCTGCTGTCGTATTGGCGACGCCCGATTGATACCTCGGATATCACTAACGAAGCAGGCTTCAACAATTGCACGCTTGAGCGTTATCCCCAACACAATACGCCAGTCAAAGTGGAAATGTCGGTTTCACATTCATTCAATGACACGCAAGTTGACGATGGCCAGTATCAGCTGAGTGCAAACATCAAAGGTGAAGTGCATCTGGTCGATATCGGGTCTGTTACCTTTGGTACGCCCGAAATGGGGAAGGTACGCATTGACGGAAAATTGGTATCGAAGTCTTTTGAGTCAGAGTATCTATCTACCACGTTCACTGAGTTGGCCACTAATCGCATCAACAATGTAATGGAAGCGATCTCCGATAAATTAGTTCAACGTGAGTTCGTAAGCTTACAATCTGCCCAGCAATTCGTGAACAAAGCCCTCGCTACTGAGTTTCCGTCAAAGAAACCGACTTTACTTACTCATTCTATCCCGTATTTAAAAAGTGCGGTGCTAGGTGTGGCGTATAACGAGAAACCGAGAAAGGTGTCAGCAAAAGCCCATTTCACAAAGCGAGTAGTACGAACTCAAAATGGTAAGCTTACGAAATCGAATACCCGCGTTAAATTCTATCCATTGTCAGTAGATTCGCGCTTACATCTTGCCCATGCCAATAAGTTAAATGGCCTTAATGTTGACTTTGGGTATGCATATGAAAAAGAAGTTAGCGTGCAAACTGAGCTCATTAACTGCCATGGAGAGCTGGTGGATGGTGCAAAAATCGCCGTCACCGAACAGTCCATAGAGATGTTTAAGAGACTGGGTGGCTTTGAACGTGCATTGGATGTACATGATTCACATTTAGCTCGTGCGCTCCGTCATCGTGGCCCAGTAAGAAAGTTTATATCAACGTGTCCAGCTGAAATGTTGAATACGATGGGGGGCGTGGTCGTGTCACCTTCATATATCGCTAAGTACCGTGAACTTCTCAAGCGTACTCAATTGTTCGCAGAACTCGGCGCTTTGGACTATCAATCAATGTCTGTTGAGGAAATCCAAAAACAGCCTTGGGCTATTACCATGAAGCAACACAGGATGGATAAAGTGGGTGTACTTCGTGTTGTGCGTGAACTAAGAAATAAGCAAAGGAAGCAGGTAAAGGCGGCTTTGCATGCGGGAACGCCACATCAAGAGTCACTGCTTCAGGTTCAACAGTTGTTTAATCTTGCTCACCAATATGTGGAAGAAGGGTTTGATACGTTATCTACATCGATATTTAACGTCCAGTTTAATACTCACGAGATTAGTCACACTCAAAGGGCAGCGGCATACAAAGCATGGTTACTGCTCAATCAAGATGCGCTGTCTTCATTTAATGAATTGCAACGCATGGCGCTGACCCCATCGCAAAGAAACCAAATTTCACTGGATGCGTCTTCTTTATCCCACCTTGCTCGTGTTACTGAAAAAGCCATGAGCGATCTCAGCACTACGGCTACAGCTGCTATTCAAAAGTGGAGCCCTATGGTTCAGGCTGTTCAGTCAATACGTGAGCAAATTGAACTCGCAGAGAAATCAGGTCAAGATGAAGCACAAATTCGCGATCATCAAATTGGCTTGTATAAGTTAGCTATTGAGCAATATCACCCACAGACAGCTGGTGCATTGTTTGAACCGTCTGCGTCTCACCTACGACCTAATCTGACGAATTTCAAGTTGATGCTGGATAAGCAGCTTGAGAGAATGAGCAAGGCAATCGAGTGGTTTACTGACTTAGCAAAAGGCATTTCAGCTGAAGGGTCGACATTGAAGAGCAAAGCAGTAGCAAAAGTCGATCTCTCAACGCGTCTTAGTTACTGTGCTAATTTACCAAACACTTCACAGAAGGTGCCTGTTCCGGCGTCACTAGAACTGCCAGTAATCGTGCATGAGGACTTAATATTGGAAAGTAAGTCGGAGTCAAAGCAAAAGACTAAAAAGACCGCAAAGAGAACGAACACGTTAGAAAGCATGCTTGCATATCAAGCTAAACAAGAGGACTTCGAACATGTCTAACTATCAAATGGAAAACGACATCGCCTTAGTTGCGAATGTCTGCCATGTATCGATTACTCGTCTGAAAAATTGGTGCAAGACTTCACCTGAAAAATCCATGCTGTTTGATACAGCGTGTACAGCTATTGAGTTACAACCGGAGACATATAAAGCGGTTCTGCAAAACGCGGTGAGTCTATCAATATCGAACCACCATGAGACTCATAGCCTTTTAGGGATACCATACAAGGTTGAGCGTCTGAGTGGGTTTGCTGTGCCTGTTAATACGCTAAGACGTTGGATGAGTGACAATCCGCATACATATATAGCCGCAGTTATCGGCATGCAGCAATTGATAATCCGCCAGCATTGCGATGCTTCTGTCTCCAAAAAGCTGTACCAAAAAATCGGTTTATGCTACTCAGAACAGTGCAGCCTCTTCGTGGCCAATGCTGACGCGGTTGGTAAACTCATTAAAGGACTAAAACTATAACGTCAACTGGCTTTATCGGTTTAGCTAACTATTTAAAGGCGAGGGTCCATCATTATCTTGGCAAGGTTTTTTGGCCACCAGCCACCAATCGAATTTACAAAACCCTCCCAGAAAACCAGAGACATTGTGGATACTTAACGTTAATATGTGATATAAATCACACTTATCGTATAATCTTAGACTTGTTTTAAGACGATATCCCTTTGATTTTCCCTAAACTATACCTAGAACCGCTCTGAATCGCTTTCTAACGTACAACGATGGTTCGGGTTAATTCCGCGATGCCATTACTGCTACTGTTGCACTAAACGCTACCTGCGCAACATATGGGCATGAGTGGTGTGATATTAATCATTATGGGCTGATTGTTAGCAATATTGAATGGTTGTAATCTGGCCTTGGACATGGATAATTCCCGTCCCGTGAAATGAGCTAGGTTTATCACCTCTCTATAATTACTCCTATAATGTTTTTGAGGTCACAATGAAGAAGAGGCTAATTATGAGTGCAAGTATTCTTGCTGCGCTCGGTGGCAATGCCAGTGCGTCAATGGGCGATACTGTTGCTAAAGCTATGGATCTTCGTCTAGAGACAATTGAGTGTAAAGATGACCAACGCCAAGTTTCGGCTGAAAGCTTAGAAATGGCTGTGTCTATTATTGCAAAACTCAACACTCAAACTAAACAGCTTAGAGAAGTTTACAGTGAGATTGAGCAATCAGATGTACCTGAGAGCTATTTTGATAAAGTAACTATCGATGAGCTGGTGGTCGCAGACGGTTATATCCGTGGTTTTGAGATGATTCTTAAAGCGCAACACGAAAGCCTAAGTCGTCGTGCAACGGCATATGAGCAACCAGCGGTTGAAACAGCAAAACAAATTCGTAAGGCTACAGCGAAGCTACGCCGTGCCGTTGGTGATTTAATGTCGATCGAACGCCAACTCCAAGTGGCTTCGATTGGTAAATATGAGACTAGCTTTGAGATGACTTCTGATAAAGTTGCAAAACTCAAAGCGGCGACACAAGCGACTGTCTCTAATTATCACTAGGGGAACGCATGAAAAACGTCACCCCATCCCCTCGATTTGAACAAGAAATCAAAGCACAAGGTTTCAATGACGTTGAAGCTTTGTGCAAAGATATCGCCCTTCACTTAAGTTACGACGATGATCTATCGGTTCAATATCTTGGCCGTGTTGCAAGTCTAGCCTATCCGACAGACGCTGAAGATGCAGGGTTGGGGCATATCCACTTGTGGGACCCGAGCAGTCCATGGTTTGACAGCGCCAAACAAGGCAAATGGAATCGAGCACGACGTCAATTCGATAGAACGAGTGACACTTGCATTGTGTATTCTAGTCATTGGGAAAATGAAGACGAAATCCTTTTACTTGGTGTAGCAAATCCTTGCCACACAGATAAGGCGAAAGGTAAATTCTCAAAGCTTTTTGATAACAATTTCATGGAATATTTTCTAGAGGAAGGGTTGAAGTTCAACGACCTGTAATCCCCCTGCCAGCTCAACATCAGCTGGCATTCATTCTATTTGGTATACCACCAATCCTTCGTGTTCATTGAACAACAAAGAGCGCCCCCTTGTTAGTTATACTTCGATTTTCAATTGTTTGTTGCGGTTCCTAGCTTTGAAATTAACCGTTTCAGAGATTTCAATAACGACCTCATCACAACGTTCATTGTGAAGTCTTGCTGGTGGAAATTTGATGGGCTTTCCTATGTTCTCAAGATACTGAAATGTATCATTTTTTATCTCAATCGCCTGTTCTGCAATAGAAGGTGAATGAACCACACCGTTACGTAGAATTTCTTCCGTTTCGCAAACCCCCAAATCAAAAGCCTCTATCAACATGCTTGCTGTTTCCCATGTTATTTCTCCGACTTCTGCCGCAGCAATCCAAGTCGAGTGATATCGAAGTATAGTTTTTTTCATATTGAGTAAAGTACTTGGTCAATCTTCCATACTGACAACGATGGAGATGGAATATATTCCTGTAGTACTGTCTGTCATTGTCGGAATTAATGTCTTTATGTTTATCCTAAAGTTTGAGCGTAAGCCTATAGACTCACAAACTACTGGGTCAAAGCCCGTTACCAGTACGACGACTGACACTGACTGATCTCGAAGCCCATCCGATTAAGTTAAACGTACAATACACCTTCTCTACCTCGAAAATGAATGGCGAGACTGACGGCGTTGGTCTTTCTTGTCATTCATTTAACCAAGCCTAGCGCGGTAGCCAATCTTCTCCCTTTACCTTCAGTTACGTAAAACAATCACTGAAAATCATGCCATTAATTGGAATTTCTATGTACCACAGAAGATAACATCGGTGAGATGGCCGATGCCTTTGTTTCGACCATAGACCGCATGGCTGACTTTGAAAGGTACAGAGAAAATGAAGACCACACTAAAGCTCTCCTTAATGACAATGATTTTAGGGCTAACGAATGTTCCAATCGCTTCGGCTGCGCTAGAACAAGTTTCATTTACCGATACGAGTGGCAACCCTAAAAGCGTCGATGGCCGTGAATTGAACATGGTCAACATAAGAGACACGCTGACCCTTAAGATTTCATCTGGTTTGGATAGAAAAATTCAGGTTCGACTGCAACATGGTTCAGGTCTAGTTGAAAGTCAGTTGACCGCTGTCATAAATATCCATGATCGACTGAACATAGACGGCAAGGATTTCTACGGTAAGGAAGTGGTTCTCAGCAAGGTGCCTCAAAACGAAGGGGAGTACACCGTTGTTGTGGAATACCTAGATTTATCCAATGCAGTCGTCTCAACGGAATCTTATACATTTGTGCAAGACACGATTAAGCCGGTGATCAGTGGGCAGTTCGTTCACATTCTCAATGCATATTATGGTCACATCGATAATTTTGGGAACACAGGGACAACGAAGCAGCTTGAAGTGAGTGACATTAGTGACAACAACGGCATCTCACGAGCCAGATATTGGGTTAAGCAACCAGATGGTTCCAAGAAATACAAAGACGTTGAATATAATCTAGAAAGAAAAACCGTGATTGTGGCGGGGTCTATCGCGGCCACCACTGGTGCGGGACTTGTCCCTGCGCCCGGATATTACCAATTTGGAATCGATGTTTATGATACATCAGGTAATGTAAGTACCCTTGCTCGATCGTCACATATGGACTTTACTTGCCCAGCCACCAGCTCCAATAAGATTGAAGTACGTAACGCGCAATCTGGCGTTTGGGAATCGTACTACTCAGGTATGACGATATACAGCAACCCAGTCTCGATTAGATATGGCCGCTTACTCTCACAATTTGCTACTAATGACTCCCCTTATGGTTGGAAGAAACTCAATCATATGGTCAGCAACACAGACTCTACGTATGCGTATTACCAGCCGACCATTAACTACCCTCAAATGTACAGCTACTTCCATTTTTATACGGAATCGGGTCATTACTGTTCGACTTATCGATATCGTGATTTGAATTTCAACCTCGCTGCGGGGGTTGATATGGCACCGAAATTTACGGGGGTGTGGCACAAAACCAATTTATCAAGTGAGTGGATCACCAATGACAGACCGAAAACGAATGTTCCCTATACAATCAATGCCGTGCGAGTATTCGTTGAGCCACGTAGTTATCGACAAAAGCTCACCATAACCGCTGGCGGCTCATGCTACGTGAACCCCGGCGCGACATCATGCGATATCAGTACGAACTATATTTACGCCACAGGGCGCGGTTATATCCCATATTCTATCTATACCGCTAAAGAAGACGGCTCGATGAACATTCACGGCGGTTACTTATATACATATTGGGATTTCAATCCAATCGCCATTCGCTCTATTCATTATGACGGAGCCGCACAAAACATTACGATGCAAACGTATGATGCCGATACTGTTTTTGATTGGCGATCTTCCATGTGGCGATATAGCTCCATTTCGGCAACGGCCAACATTGGAGCCGGTCCACAAGACATCCCTGTCTCTCATACAAATCAGATCGACTTGCAGACATACGATTTCAGCTTCGATGTGTCTGCTCTAGATGTTGAAATGAATGTGCCTTTTGTATTTAAAGTCATTGACTCGTATGGCAACGAAACCAACCGCGTTGAAACGTTCACGATTGATACTGTGAAGCCCAAGATACAGGTTATGTATTCAGGCGAAGCATTACCCGAGGTGTTGAGTGATATACGTGATCTTGAAATCCATTTGGAAGATTTCAGTGAGTCTGTGCCGACTAGTGTGCAACTGTTGGGATCTGATGCTGAAGAGAATGTCTATCTGGCGGTGCTATCTCATGGTGATGGGCTGTTTCGTGTAGCGAAGCCCAAAATATTCCCCACGCTCAATTATGAGGAAGGAGAAAGGTACAAGCTAATTATTACCGCTGAAGATGAGCAGAAGAACGTACAAAACAAAGAAATATCCTTTGGATATGAGCCAGATAACCTGATTGTTGTTGAGGCACAACCTTACGTACCTGCAAACCAAGCTTTGTATGATGTTTCATCAAATGCACTGGCTCGAATTTACACCGAAGATCCGCTCATAATTGAAGGTGGGCAACGTGCAACTGGTCCACAAACAGCGGAAATCAGTAACCGTAAGGATTCGGACTTCGCTATCTCGATTGTGGCGGATACGGGTATTGTGAATGTGTTACCAGGCGAAACCAAAGCGGTGATGGTAGATCTTGGGCCTGCAGGTGACCTCTTGGAAGTTGAAGTGTTTCCGTCTGAGCGAATGGAAGGTACGGCTCAATTTATGTTCTCTATACCGTCCCTCAGTACTATTTACTGACGATTAACAGGGCGAAGCGATTAGATATTCTCACGCGCCTTTACCGCCCCTGTTCATGCTTATGTGAACAGGGGCTTCTTCGTAATAACCGTTGATGATTTATGTTTCTGAGATATGCCTAAATGTGGGAGAGTACTAATGTCTCATACCAAGCAGAAATTATCCGAAATCAAAAAAGCGGATATCACTGCTGTAAGGTGAACTATGTAATCTCGCCCTCTTATTTAAAATGTTGTATTCTCACGGCAACTATATGATTTGTATATTAATAAACCTGTCAATAATTGATGGACAACGTTTTGAGGTCTATTCGTGTTATCTATCGCGAACTATAAATTTACAACTGTTGAACCTTTAGGCGAAGGCGGTTTTGGCTTTGTCGAAAAAATCGAGCTTGTCAGAAACTACAAAGAAGGTGAACAACCTAATCAATATGCGCGTAAGGTTTTGGCTCCAAAGAACGATCTTAAAATGTTTAAAGAACGATTTAAGCGTGAGGTTTTCAGTCAGAATAAATGTGAACACAAGTATGTCGTTGATATCTACCTCGCAGATCTAGACTGTGATTCACCTTACTTTATTATGGAACTTGCAGATTGTGACTTGGCGGATCTCATTAAAGCAAATGAACTAAGTGAGCAAGACAAACTCGATGTCATGATTATGACGTGTAAAGGTTTACAACATATTCATAGTAAAGGTTACCTACATAGAGACATCAAGCCATTTAATATTCTGAAGTTTTCACATGATAAGTACATACAATTGAACGGTGAGGTAACACCAGATGTCTTCTATAAGATTTCAGACTTTGGTTTAATTCGAAAAACCGATCCTGACCCAACATCTGAGGTTCTAACTTCTTTCGGAACCATTCTTGGTACTACGAGATACTGTGCTCCAGAATTGATGTACTCAGGCATCTACACGCATCAAACGGATATTTTTGCTTTAGGTAGAGTGTTTGAAGAGTTGGACGTTCAAGATAAACATTTGCAGAAAATAATTGCAAAATGTGCTGATTTCCAAGCACGCACTCGATATACGAATATTGATCTCGTTTTGGAAGATATAACCAACGTTGTTGAGGTTGTCGAATAATGCTAAAGCTAAAGGAATGTAGTAGTTTCACTCATGCTAAATCTGATAAAAGAGTAAACCAAGATTCGATCCTTACCCCCACTAGGTGTGATGATGGTTTTCTTTTTGCAGTGGCCGATGGAGTTGGTTCTTACAAGGGCTCTGATTTAGCTTCAATGGCTGCTGTTGAGTATTTAGAGAAGTCTCATCTGTCCAAGGCTCGTTTACTTTCTCCAGATTTATTCGAAGGTATCTTAACGAACGTTAAAGTGCTGTCTAACTATGACCCTGAATATGAAGTGGCTTCAACAACACTCACTTATGCATACGTAAATTCAACCGAAATAATAATTGGTCATATTGGCGATTGTCGAGCTTACGTAAAGCAAGGAAACAAGTTGGTCCAACTAACTAAAGATCATACTCAGCATCAAATGTTGATCGATCAGAAGTTATATACGAAGGCCCAATTGAAAAACGCAACAGGGAAAAACCTAATCACAACAGCTATATCTCAAGTTGTACCAATGAAACCTGAGTTTTTCAGCTTTAAAGTTTCTGATTACGTTGATGACCTACAGAATTTAACTATTTATCTGATGAGTGATGGCGCACATGCGTACTGGGAGGAAAACCCTAGATTCTCACCGAACACCATGAAAAATGTCACAAAATTATCTAACAGCTTATTACGTCGTATTGAACGGAAAGGCGCAAAAGACGATTATACGCTCGTTGCATGTACATTTTCTGTTTAGTTAAACAATTAAAGGAGCGTCAAGCTCCTTTTTTATTACGAACGTACTGCTCTGGACGCACCAGTACCTCAATCGATATACGCTGAACTGAGTTGCGGCAAATTAAACAGAAAATCGGCTTGTCCATTGTTGTTATCTGAAACCGGATAGACTTCGACATATAGGGGGTCACCATTGCCTAAGTCGATTACGATGTCCTTCGTTTCTCCCGGAGTGACTTCAACCCAACCGTTTTTAGTTTGAATTCGAATAGGGAAGTCCGAGGAGGCATTGTTGGTGATTTCACCCTGCTGGTCACCCGTGGCCAACATACTGTTTTCGAGTGTGAGTGCTCGCTCTGTCAGGATGATCGCCATTGGTTTACCATTTGATAAATACAGCGGTGTATTACTTTGCGACGCTAAATAGTCAATGGTGTCCATGACAATCAAGTTTTCGGGCTTGTAACTGAAACTTCTGAGTATTGAGTTGGTATTACTAAATTCGTCTGCAGCAACGACCGATAACGAATAGATTTCATTTTCATCAAGCGTGGGGAAGAGTTTAGGTAATTCGAGTTGATAGGTTTGGCTGTTTACTGTTTCTTCAATAAGTGAGTATCCAAGCTGATAGTCAATGTCATAACGAGAACCACGTAATGAGACAGTAATGTCATTGATGCTAGAGCTGTCAGAAACGGTAAAGGTCACTTTTCTCAAATCGGTCACCTGATCTGATAAAGTGCTTCCATCATAACCCATGAGTATCGATGGAGCGGTCTTGTCACTGACGTAAGTGACGGCATGTTTACGAGTGTCTGGACCGTGGCGCTCTCTTGCATAGACGTAGACTTCATGAGTCCCCTCTGGTAGCTCGGTTAGATTATATTGGCCTTCAAAAGTCGTGCTGTTGACCGTTGAGTTAAATCGCGAGACATTGAGCTTGTTTCCATCGGCATCTTGCAGTTCATATCTATCCATGTAAATCCTATTTTGGTAGCACGTATGGCATGTAAGCTCGACGCGAACCGATAAGACCTTGGTATCTTCATTAAATGAGGTTTCCTCTACAGATGGATAGTACCTATCATTGTATGATCCAACGGGGTACGTAGGGTTACTCGATAAAGTCTGGTCTTCACTACGTACAGTGAAGCTACTGTGATAATAAGCCGATCCACCAGCTGTCATTGTCCAAGGTGAGCTTAGGATAACATCACATACATCTTGCCCTGTCGGAACCGAACATGAATGCCCTGCGTGATAGGCAATTTGAGGATAACTTCTAGCATTTACAAAAAGTCGTATGCGTTCGATCTGTACTGGCAGTTCATCATTGTACACACGTCGACTCCATGACCCCCAATCTTGTGTATCCGAATAATAGTATTGCCCATATCTCGGGACAGGAGTTTGTCGGGCGCTATCTGAGAGTGTTACACTATAAAGACTTGGCCCAGTCACATTCCGGTAATGCGCTTGGTTTCGCCATGATATACCGATGGCTCCAGCGGGTGAGGTATCGACAAAATATATAAACCCGTCACCTCTGTCTGTGTATACGGCGTTAGCTCCAGAAGCCCAGATTCCCCCCGCATTGTCGAAGCTCCCAGAATCATCGCGAAAATTCCAATCTGCTACACGGTATAAGACCGTTACGGGATTGGTATCTACCTCCATGTCGCGCACATAAGGTTGAAACCCGGTTAATCCGCCAATTACATTGCTACTCCCTGGAACCAAGACACCAACAGCCTCTAGTGTGTCCGTTCGTAACGAGTCCCAATACACATCTTGATAGGCGGTATAGGTGACATTACCGGCCTTGTCCGAAATCTTTGTTCGCGTTTGGAATCGATCAATCGCATTACCAACTGGGAATAGAGTAGAGTTCGCTGAAAGGTTTATTTCAGCAGATAGTTTTGACTCAGTGTAGGCAAGGCTCTTCGATTTATATGGAATACGATTGTCTTCGGCGTCGAAGGTGAAGGTTTCCATCTCAATGTTATCAATGCCCGATGTATCGGAGACATTTTTGACTTCAACGATGGTTGAGGTATAGGAACCCATTTGAGCTGATAAATACCAGCTTCCGGCAGGCAGCATTGAGTTTACATAGCCGCCATACATGTATTTTACTGACATATCATCAGAGGCTGGTGGCGTGACATCCCTAATGATGTTCGTGGTTTCTGAATTAACCACCTCTCCATCTAGTGACAGCGTTTGCGCCTGAACGGTAAAACTGCCTTCTGAGGGAATAGAAACGTTAAGTAATGAACCGAAATACTCACTATTGAATGGAGACTGTGAATCATTGACCGTGATCACGTTACCCGTGCTGTTGGTCACAGCAACGCCGTTCTGAAGAATATTGACTCGGATGCGACGATCTAATCCCGCACTAACATGAACCCCTAATTGGCCGACGTTATTAATTAACGTGGATTCGGCAGTGTTCGTTTTTACAAGCTTGGATATGCCGAGTGTATCGGTGAACTCGAACCCCTCGATTGCTGAATGCGCTAACCCAGAAGCGGTAAGACAAATTGAAAGAAAACATAATCGAAATTTCATACTTGACCTATTTAAATCAAAGTGAATTAGATTGATGTTATCAAGAGTGACTTAACAGGAATTCAAATAAAGGAAGAAATTACGGTGATTGATTGACGATGGTGCTTTAAAAAAAAGAAAAGGGCTCGTAATGAGCCCATTCTCGCTCTTGAAACCCCTTCCAAGAGACTTGTGCTCGCAAGACCTCTCCTGCAAGACTTCAATCCGAGGATTGACCTTCTGGAACCCCTTCCAGTCGGATTTGTATGGAGGAACTAAGAATAAACTTATGTCATTCACTCGTTCAAAATTAGTATACACCAGAAAGATTAAATGTTTAGAAAAACAAACCTACTTAAAAAGTCAAAATCGCGTCGTTATTTGAAATAATGTGTGGATCGCCCAATTAGAATGACTCTGTAACTTTACTCAAAGGACGATCCAATGAACCAATCTCCCCATCTATTCAGTTGTCTTATTGCGAGCGTCTTCGTTATTACTGGTTGTTCAAGTGAACCCGAAGATGCTGCGTATTGTCCCCCCGTAAATACTAACCACAGTCCATCTCACAAAGTTGATGGTGCCAGTGAGTATTTCAAAGCGGCGACGCCAGTGTCATTGAATGAATTTAACCTTAAGTCATACGAAGCTCCGATCATTGATGGTGAAATCCACTTGACTGATCCCAAACGCATATCGAGTCGGTACGTCTTAATGAATTTGAATCATGGGAAGGAGTCACTGTATGTCATAAGGCATGCGGCGATGGACTATTCAAGGTTAAGTGGATACGACTACGCGTTCTTAGCGGAGCATAAAGAGCATGCAACCGTAGTAACAAGTGGTGAGAAGGTGACGGTCGTTGCGTCTTCTGGGAAACCGAACTCATTCAACTACATTGAAGCGCCAATTTATAAAGAGGGATATGAGGGGCGGGTCGAATGGAAGACACAAGAGTACCTATATGGGTTGGCCACTCAATTTGATGAACTCTATATCGACACAGCGATTTCTATTGATAACAAGCCTTATGTTCTGGGTTTCGCCAAAACAAAGACAACCACAGGTGAACGGGTGGGCGTCGTTTTGTTCGACTTGAGCGATAAGGGTTCTTATAAGTACACAAGGGTTATTGAATATAAAGGTGAGAAAACGCTGACCGGCAATGCGATGTATGTGTATCAGCACGACAACGTTGTCATGGTCAGCGTGTTTGATAAAACGTTTAAGGTCGCCCATCCAAAATCATGATCCTGGTTCGTTTCCGATAGTTAACTAGCACTCTCCCCTGAAGCTCCGCGAGGAGCTTTTGTGCATAATTACCGTTGATTTTATACCTTGTCTTTAATCTCCAGTGTCTGTTGCGATATGTACATTCCGCACATACTGGAAATTGAGTTCAGTACTGTATTGGAATCCACTCCCGGAAAGTTTCTGCAGTAGACCTCTAGGGCCATTAATCCAATATGCATACTTTGTGGAAGGCTTACTGGTACGGGTCTGACCGATTTGTCCTTCTGACCTACTTGGAAAAAGACTTTCGTACCTTGGTGTTCTACGCCAAAGAATTTCGATGATTTCTCACCGCCGACACCATGATTGCTGAAACTTATCTTTTGGTAATAACCCAAACATACACCAATGAACAATGGCAGTTCGATGTCTGTGAGTTGAATCGCGACCTTATCTTTCCAGTTGTATGAGCGATCAGTTGAGTTATTACTAAGGGCAGCTTCTAAACGAATGGTATAGAAAATATTTTGCTCGCCATTTTCATCAACAATACCCTGTTGGCTCGACTTCAGCTTTTCGTCCGGCTTCACTTCTAACGCTGCTTTACCGCCATGAACTTTGTAACCATGTGCTCGGATCTGGCGCAGCGAATTCGAATCAGGCGCAGGGTTATTTGCTTTGAATGGATTGTGTTTGTTTCCTTCCTGTTGCGGGTTATTTGCTGGTGGTACAGATCGCGCTAACGCTTGGTTGTTCTGAGGTTGGTTCTGAGGTTGGTTCTGAGGTTGGTTTTGGCTTGGTCCGTTTGCAGGCATCGAATGTACGTTAGCAGTCGATGGACCATTGTTATTTTGAGGCTTCTGAATTGGACGATTGTTTGGTGAAAATGTTGACGTGTTCATAAAAGGAATCCCTGCATGACATTTAACAGGGTTATACAACTTCGCACTCGCTATTTAGATTTTGGCGAGCTTTGTTCGATGTGTGTTTCGATATCCGATAGCAATTGTTTCGTATGGACGCACAAGCGGTAGTAAACGGTGGGGGACTCATCAGCATAGGGGCTTAAAAACGTATCTGCTGAGTATCCGGTATTTTGATAGTAAGCACTACGTATGCCTTCAGTCAGAATGCGCAGAGGGATGACAGGGTAAGGGTCAATCAATGTTTGGTTGGCTTCTAATGACGACTGTAGAGCGAGTTCAGATTGCAACAGTGCTTGCTTTAATACGGCTGTTAAGTCGACCAGAGCGTTATGGGTTAAGGTTGAGTCAATCAACGTTAAAGAGTTTGTGTTTTTCATACCATCGAGTGTCTTTGATGCGTTCGATTTCATATATTAGCATTTCTTGATGTGTTGTACTTATCATTCCCAATTTTTTTAAAAGCACAGCAAATAGATCAAATAGTCATCAATATTTGGCTGCCTATTTGGATTTTATGACTAAATAAAGTGTGAAGATTACGTATATCCAGTTTATCAATGTTTCGATAATGGCGGCGTATGAACATTACACAGTACACATATATCAAAATATTCGGCACGCTCGTTGGCTTAGTGTTGGCCGTATTGTTACTTAGTGGTCGGTATCAGATTTCATTGGTCCCAACAGCATTGGGTTGTTTACCTATCAAGGCCGCTGTCATCGACTCTAAGAATCATTTCCCCAAGCGTGGGCAACTCATGTCCTTCCTGTCGCTTAACGCACAACCTTATTTCGCACATGGCACCAATTTCTTGAAAATAGCAGCTGGTGTTGCTGGCGATACCGTGACCTTTGACTTGGATGGAGTCACCGTGACCACCAAAGATGGGGAGGTCATTCGTTATGCGGCTGATGCTCGTCGAATGATTAATTATGCCCAAATCGACTTCGATACCCTCAATAAAACTTTCGTTGTCCCTGAAGGTCAATATTTCGCTCTTGGCACGCTACCTACCTCTTTTGATTCAAGATACTGGGGTTTAGTTGAACACTCTCAAATTATCGGAGTTGGCTATGCATTTCTCTAAGGCACACAACGTCTTGTTACTAACTTCATTCATTGCGACTTACGCGTTGGCTAACGGACAACTCACTCAAGAAGATCTGGACAATGTACAACGAAGTAACGACATCATATCCAACGCCCATGAAGTTGAAGGTACTCAAGCAGTTTTAGATGCAAGTAACTTGAACCCTAAAATGATGAAAGAACTGAAACAAATGGCGGATCACGCCAAGTTGTTGAACAGTACTATTTCTGACCAATCGGACTCTCTTATCGAATATCGCAAGGACGATACGCCAGATATCAATTTCAGAGCCCTTCAAGATGTTATCGATGATAACCAAACTCAGTATCAAGCCAATTCCATTGTCAATGAAGGACAACCAAAACCCTTAGCATTCGATCCCTCCACATTGACAATTGATAATCTCGATTCGATAAGCATTGAGCAGCCTAACCCTTCGTCTCCAAGTCAAAAAGTAGACAACAAATACGACGATGAAGAAGCGAACACTGTTTTTTGGATATTCGTGTCGAGTTCAATGCCTGATCACCAAATGAAAGAGGTGCTAGAGCTCGCTGCAGAGTGGGGAGGCCGTGTTGTGTTTAACGGCTTACGACCTGGCGACGTGGGCGTACCAGATATGATTAAAGGTTTGTGGCAATTAAAGGTCAAACTGGCTAATGCTCAAGATGACATACGCACGCATGCCGAGAACCCAGACAAACTGAAACGAATCAATAAAGCCGCTGTTTACATGGATCCAATGGCATTCGAGCGTTTCAACATTGAACAAGTTCCAACGATGGTTTATGAGCGCAAATTATCCGATAACACAAAACTCGTCGGGAAAGTGAAAGGTCTAATCAGCGCAAGCTACTTACAGAACGAGACGGAAAGCGCGGCAGCAAACCCTGATTATGACGGCTCCGAGGTATTCCTTGGTGAAATGGGGTCCATATTTCCTATCGCAGAAAAAAGCTTCATTGAAGAGTCAAAAAATAGAATGAGGGCCGTGGATTGGGAAACGGAACAAAAACAAGCAATAGCACGCCATTGGCATAACCGCAGTTTTCATACTCTTCCACCAGCCGCGAAAGACCGTGAGTTCGACTTTGACCCAACAGTAATAGCCACTGCTGATGTGAAAGCGGTGAATGGTCTTATTCTGGCCAAGAAAGGAGAGTTAATAAATCCCCTCAAGCCGCTTAAAAACCACGACATAGTACCTGCACATTTAACCATGTTTATCTTTGATGCGACCGACGAACAGGAAGTGGAGTTTGTAAAGTACATGTCTCTCAATGAATCTCGCGGGAAAGTGAAACTCATTTCTACACGTATCGACAAGGATAGGGGGTTTGACCACATATCTGAGTTAAATAAGAAGTTCACCTATGACGTGACCATCCTGACTAAAGAAGTCATCGATCGATTTGATTTGGAAGTGACCCCGACTCGGTTAATTAGTACCGATGAGGGTATGTTCCAGATAAATGAGTATTCAGCGCAAACAGTCACTCAGGTCAACCTACAAGTAGCTGACGGTGGCCAACCTACACCGTTCAATCAATCCAAAACAAACTAGTTAAGGAAAACACAACATGATTAAGAATCTCGTACTTATTGGTTTCGGCGTCGCTCTCGGTGTGTGGTTGGCTGATACACAGCCCAATCTAGCCAACTCTGTGAGGGACATTACTGAATCAAGCATTGATGCTGCAGATCAGCTAATGAAAGATAACCCAAACTTCTCGAATTCCGTGAACAACATTAAAGAACAAGGTATTGACGCTGCTGGTGTTGTGATAGAGCAAGTGAATAAGAACTAAAGGGAGGAACATATGATTAGGTTCTTTTTGATTGGTTTGATGTCCACAATGATAAGCATGGCGAGCTTATATTCTGTGGCTGCGGATAACGACAAAGCAGGCGACTTATGTCCCGATGCCAACATCTTGAGTACAGTCATCGACGGTATGTGTTGGAGCTGTTTACTTCCAATTCGACTAGCCGGTATTGGTGGGGACGCGCCTAAAGGTGCCGCTTCGAGCAAGCCTTTTTGCATGTGTGCTGATGAGCTAGGTGTCCCTGAATGGGGTATACCGCTCGGATTCTTCCAACCATCAAGGATCGTATCTTTTTCACCAACGCCATACTGCATGCCTTCATTCGGTGTTCGTTTGGCAGACGATAATACCCGTGCTGGACAAGGCCGAACAGAAACAGCGATTGACGATACAGAAACTTCTTTTTTTCACTATAAATATTGGGTTTACCCAGTAATGCAAATGATTGAAATGTTTGCCAATGCGGATTGTACCTATGATGGGGCGACAACATTGGATTTGGCGTACTTTTCCGAAGCCGACCCGTTGTATCAAGATGATTTGTTGGCGTTCGTGATGTTTCCGGAAACCGTTATCTTTTCGAACCCAATAGCGACGTCTATCTGTACAGCCGATTGCGCTCAAATACTGGCTGGTGGAGAGGTGGTTGAAAACTATTTTTGTGCTGGGTGTTCAGGGAACCTTTACCCAATGACTGGTAATAATCAGTACAGTGACGATCCGGTACGTGGCACTTCGTTGTTAACCACGCGTTTGATGGCCACTCTACACCGACGTGGGCAAGCACAGCTGACAATGGGTAATCATATGATTCAAGACAGTTGTGAACCGAACTACGCGCCAATGTTGCCAAAAACACAATATCGTTCATCCATGCTTTACCCAGTAAGAGAGGCGAGCTCGCAACCTAAAGGTGGGGGAGGATCTTCAATTCCACTATCAACAGGTTGTTGTCATAAACTCGGTGACAGCGTTCTTAAGTGGGGGAACGGGCGATTGGTCCCTGGTCGGGAAGCGTTCGTTTATCTTTTGTATTCTTGGAATGATTGCTGCTTAAGGTAACTTTAGAGAGCCACCCTAACGGGTGGTTTTTTGTATTCGTTTAACAAAAACTCAAAATGCCCTCGCTATTTGAAATTTTTTAAGTGTTACGGGATTAACCTGATCTTGTTTTGAGAAAAAGGCAGGGCGTTATGTTTAATCGAATACTGACTCACTTTAGCTTGTTCGCGTTTCTGGTTCAGATCTTTCATGTTTCTTTTATCGGTGTGCTGTATGCATCTACCTCAACGGTGACCTACGCACAGGATATGTCACTTGATGAGATATACGGAAACTTTCAAACACCTACTTACAGCGGTGGTAATGCTACTGTAGGTGGTAACTCGCTAGGCAACTCAGAATTGTTTGGATTGGATGTTGAGCGTGTTGGATCAGAAGGGCAATTCGACGCTTACCAAGCCTATCAAAATGAAAACAAACTCAGAGATTCAGGGCAAGGTGTCTCTGATAGATTTTCTAGCAACACAGTTGGCAGTGAGTCAGATTATGACGCTAAGGCATACAACACCTTAAAACTGAACTATAACGACAATTACCAAAAGCTAGAGTCCGATGACGCTATCATGGTCGATGCTGACAACATCTTTAAAGACTTAGCCAATAACCTCGAAGATTCAGATTCTGACTTTTATAGTGCCTGCACCACTGAAACAAACACGTATTCAGTAAACAGGGAGTATGTCGGAAAAGTGCAAAATGAATGCATGGAACCCGATCGTTCGAACTTAATGAAGTGTGAACTGACGCGACACACAACTTACCCTTTGAAAAAGCGTTCGGGGAGTGGTGATGTAGAAATTCTGGATTCTCATACCTTCAGGTTGACGGTAGGTGACCCTACAAATAACGGCACAAATGACCACGGAATGGGGTGTTACCACAAAATTAACTTTGTTGAATTTGAACTCGAAGACGATGTGCGTATCAGCTCCGTGACCTTTGAACGCGTGTGGGTGGATGATGTCATTCAGTTTACTCTTAATGACGAAATCGTTTATCAATACGTTCCTACCAAGTCGTATTGGTTTGGCAATAGCGGTTCTACATACCCTGATTATGATGAAAACGGCAATTGGGCGCACCCATATGTAGACGAAACTGGCTTTCCATACCAGCATACCAATTGTGAATTCAGCTCTAGCCGAGTCTTTACAACGAATACCAATATAACAGGCCAATTTGAAGCCGCTCGCGCTTCTAATCGCGGTATTGTCAAATTCAAAATGCGCCTCGGTGTTGGTGGTGGAGGGGAAGGTAAAGCCACCATCCTAGTTCGTACCGTGGATCCAATCGACCCCCGAGAATTCATAGAACAATCGCCTGTAGGTTGTGCTGCTGAACTTGGGTGGATTCAAGACCCATCAACGTGTGGTGTGTTCGGTAATGAAGGCGACGAAATATACATTAACCCAGATTGTAGCAACCCTTTGAATCAAAGTGGTGGACAACAAGGCATGATGTGTAGCTATGGTGGTTGGGAGTGCGTCGATACAGAAGCCGCGCATATAGACGATTACGATCCGTTTTTGATTGGCTTGCCGATAAATGTTCCTCGTGCTGGCCAAACGAGCGATGGTAAAGAGTGTCTAAAGGCCAACGCCGTCAACTATGAATGTAACCCCTTACCTGATCAGCAAATTTGTGGCCAACCTTATTGGCCTGAAAGCAATGAGCGGGTTTGTACTTCTTTCACTGAATTTAATGCCAATATTCCGGACCGATGCGAGCCATACAGAAACAGTGCTGATTGTGCGTTAATTGAACAAAATCCAGCCTTTGTTGACCCGATAACGGGTCGAGCCTACGTTCAAGAGTCAGTCTACGAATGTAATACCTACACAAACGGAAACTACTCGTACACGATGGAGGAAGACATCTGCACGGGTGAAATGCAGTGTGTGGGTGGAGATTGCCGCTATTCCGAGCTAGAGATGAATGATGATTTTGCAGAAGCGATGGCAACGTTCAAAATGCTCGAAGACATCAAATCGAACATGGAATGTGAAAATCCAGATGATGTCTCTACCTGCAAAGTTTTCAATGGTGAAGTGTCATATTGCGGTATCGAGCAAACAGGACTTGGCTTCAATTGCTGCACGCTATCCGCAGGCCAAACTAATATCTTCGATTATATCAAAGGGGTCTATCATCACTACGCAATGGAGCAATCATTGGCTGGATTGGCTAGTTCGGGTGCGGGATTCGGTTCGTGGGCGTCGAGTTACCCGACTCCTGTCACCGACACAGTAACTTATGTAACCGATGCCGTGAGCGCTGGATGGGATTTTGCAGTTCGTAATGTCACGGGTGAAGTTGGAGAGGCCGCAGCGGAGGCCGCCACAGAGAGCTTGTTAGACGAAATCAAAGGTGAATTGATGAAAAAGGTCGCGGATTTGATCCCAGATGCAATTCGAGATGCCATCTTTGATACCGTGACTGAGGGGACGGGTTCAACAGCCACTACCACAGTGTCACTCAACCCAGCTGTCTCTGGTGCATTTGCAACAATTATGGCCGTGTATGCCGCGTATCAGCTGATTAAATTGGGCGCAATGATGATTTCGGAGTGCGACGACCTCGAAATGGGCATGGGTATGAAGCTTGACCAACAACAATGTATATATGCCTCTACCAGTTGCCATAAAGATACCCCTTTCGGCTGTCTGATAAAACGGAAGCACTATTGCTGCTACCCAAGTCCATTGGGGCGTATCATCATGGAGCAGGCTGCGCCTCAACTGAATATCAGCCTAGATCCTAGAAATGGACAATGTTCTGGTATGACGCTTGAACAAGTCAGTGAGTTGGATTGGGACGCCATAGATTTAACCGAATGGGAAAACTTGATCATGGCCTCTGGGTTAGCCGTTGAACATGATGACTTAAATATCGATACACTGTCGAGCCAAGCTTGGATGCCGAACAATGATGATGCATTGAATCCTGTGGACCTTAACCAAGCGCGATTCGAGTCAACTGACGCTGATGCAAACTTGAAAGAAACGCATGATGCGGCAATGCCTGGTAACTTAGATTGCTCGGTTTACCCTAGACCACCAGTGTGTGACTCTCCGTTATCGATTTTGGACGACTAGATTTCATTTATAAAGGACAAATGGCATGAATCAACTCACTGAATTACAAGCTGGGTTAGCAGTACTACAAAGTCACTGTACAAGGGGTAAAGTTATCGTGGAGGCGAATACAGGGGGAACGGGTATCAACGTTACCCTTCGTGCGCCAAAGAGTGAACAAAATGGTCTACTTGAGAAATTACGTTCTGTCGCCCCATTCCAAGGCAAAGAACAGCTGATTTCTCTGTGGGTCGATGACCTTAATTTCTATGAGTGCCGCCTAGAGAAGTACATGGCGTATATCACGGATAACTAACCATCAATGATACTGCTGACTTCGAAACATGAAAAAGGGCTTACAATGTAAGCCCTTTGTATTCATATTGACTATTTAGCTGTCTGCTTCTAGTTGCTCAACACGACTGATTTCGTCGTCGCACGAGATAGCGGTTATTTCAACATCTTCATACTTCGAATCCGCGCAGAACGCTTGTGTCAACTTCTTGGGTAAGGACGCCCCCTCTTTAAACTTAAAAACCACTGTCATGAATTGTTCCATATTCGGGCTCCTTACTGCGTAGAAACTTTCGTATGCGAGTTTTTGTCTTTAGCTCGCTCAAGAATCTCAGTGACCGTCGAGTGATATTCTGACAAACTTTGACTGAATTGCTGTCCATCAACCGGCTTAACGAAATAGTACACCGTGTCATTGTTACGCACTGCATTGATGTTAGGAATGTACTGAGAATCAGCGATATATTCCTTCATCGGTAAACTCATAAAAGTAGCGGTCGGGAGCTTAATAGAAGGGCTGGTGGATAAGCCATTGGCATTTACAAAGCCTGTTGTTTCAGCGTCGCTGTATTGCATGTGTGCTATCAGGCTACTGTAATAAGTAAATCTGACCGCGATGACATTTGTATCTGGGATCTGCTTTTTAAGGTCAGCATCGAACACGTCTGTACTGAAAGGTTCCGAAATAGACCGTACACCGACTCTCGTCCCTAAGAAGGCAGTGTCCACTCCTCTGAAATATATCGCTGCGTGGGAGTCCACGTTTGAATCAAGTGGATACCCTTCAACACAAAGGCTTTCACCACCATTGTATCTTTCATCGTAAAACTTCGAATCTGGCGACAATGGTTTTTTGGTAAAGGATTGAAGTGTGTCGAATGAAGGAACCATTACCTCATCCATTTTAGACATGACAACCTTACACATTTCATACTCGTCTAAGCCACTATAAGTATCAGCATCCAAGTACATAACTAGGTTTCTTCGATCCCAACCGTACTTTTGATCCGCTAGGATGGCCAATCCGAAACCCGTTGCCATAGAGCCCAATGGTAGCCCTAATAACGTAGACCCCACATAGCCACCGATTCCCACATCCGAAATTGCACCTTTAGGTAAGGTTTGGTCTTCGATGATCGTTCCACTTCCTGCTGAACGGGTAACTTGGAGCGCGATACTTGATGTGCCTAATTCCGGTACTTCGTATTTTGCACTATTGGACGCACATGCATTCAAGAGTAAAGCGGCGGTAATGACTGATGCTGTTTTGAATAGGTCCATAATTCTGTCTTCCTTAGCCAAGTGAAACTGTATGAGTATTTATTAAATCTACTTACATTTATACATCATGAGCCGAAAAATACACAAAACCAGCCAATGAAAACGGGGGAAAACGGGGGGAAATGGGGGGAAGCTTCGGATTATTTTCAAAATTAGTGACGGATGTCGAAACGATGTAACAAAGTGAATTTCCTTCGTTAATTGAACTTTGTAGCTAAATAATCTCCTACTCTGATGTACATATTCAAATCCATGAAGCAGTACGAGTCACGTATATGTTAAATCCAGATCAACATCTTTGCGTTAATGCGGAAGGCCATATCATGGTTGTTGCATTGCCCGGTTCAGGTAAAACTGAAGTGTCAGTGCGTTATGCTGAACGGGTACTTACCGATTCTGAGCAACACGCAATTGCCATGCTGACGTTCACAGATGCAGCGGCTACCAACTTAAAACGTAGGCTTAAGTCGACAATGCCAAGAAGTCAGACTCTTCGTGTATTTCCAAGTACTTTTCATTCTATGGCTGTGCAGCTTTGGCGTCAGACGAACTCATATAAAACGATTGTTATGGGTGGACACTTAAACATCTATATTGAGCGAGCGATGCGTGCTTGTCATGTGGCGATGAGTTATGAGGAAGCAGAGAAAACGATAAGTACGATCGGACAGTATTTAACTATACCTCGCTCAGAATTCTCATCTATCAAACTGAAACTTTTTGCAGCTTATGAAAGCATCATGCGAAAAGAGGGCAAAGTCGACCTAAATCAGATATCTCGCGACGTTATTCATGGTCTGCGAGATGGAACAATTCGACCACTGTCAGAAACTTTAGGCGTTACTCACATATGTGCTGATGAGTTTCAGGATTCCGACGATCTCCAATATATGTTTCTTTACGAGCACGCTAAACGAGGTTGTTGCATCATGGTTGTTGGAGACGATGACCAATCAATCTATGCCTTTCGAAATGCAAGAGGGGTCGATAACTTCCGTAACATGCAAGCTGATCTAAACGCGAAAGCCTACAGCTTAAAAATTTGTTATCGATGTCCACCAGCAATACTGAATGTGGCCAACAACTTAATTCAACACAATGTAGAACGAATTCCCAAAGAATTAAGGTCACACGTAGAGGAGGGCGGTGTTGTCGATTGTCATGGTTTTAAGGATGAAGACCATCAAGTTGAAAGTGTTGTTGAAGGTATCCTTGCCGATCAAGGCGGGTGGGCGGTACTGGCTAGAACCAATAAAGAAATCGATACAGTTGAGCTGGAGTTGTCCAAACATAAAGTGAAAGTTAAGCGCCTCGGCGGTAAGAGCTTCTTTGAGTCAGCCGATGTAATTTGTTATATCAAGTTGATGTGGATGCTGACACACCGTAACAGTCGGTATCTACAAGATTTCTTGGCTTACATGCATGAAGATGAGGTGATGATTGATATGGCGAAAAGTGCTAAATCAAATGGAATCGACTTTATTGGGACGGTAACCACCTTAACCCAAAGCCAATCATTGCTAATCCACACCCAATCAATTTTTGAAATGTTCATGCATGAAGGTGTCCCAAAAGAGCCAAGCAAAACGGTCAACGCCGAGTATCAACGAAAGATCATTTCAATGGTGATGGCGCAACGAAATATGAACTCTCCTGCGGCTCTTGGAGCGATGGCTGACATCCTAACCAAAACAGCTGCGTCACTTGGCAGTTTGGCTAAGGCCGCAGATCAGTTTCATGACCGGATAACCAAAATAAACGCTAAAAAGGCTGAAAAGATTGGTACAGATGAGGTAGTGATCGCTACGTTGCATGGCTCTAAAGGACTAGAGTTTCCGAAAGTCGCGATATTGAGCTGTCAAGATGAAAGAATTCCGCAACCAGATAAAGATGGTTTAGGCGAAAAGCATTGGGAGGAAGAGCGTCGCTTGTTGTATGTGGGGATAACAAGAGCTGAGAAGTACTTGCGACTGTGTTTCTTCAAAGAGCAGTTGTCATTTTTGAGAGAGGCGGTTCCAGATCGAATTGAGTTGGCCGTACAACAGCGAAATGAAGAGCCAGATTCGGCAGCTCAGGCAGAAAAACTGCAACAGCTAAAAAATGAGTTTTTGAACGCTTCTTAGCTTACGGAAAAGTTAAACACTAAAAAAGCTGCGCTTAATTTACAAAAGTCTCCCGTTCTTGGGGTTTACTATAGGTGATTTACCCGAGAAATTTTTTCACTTTTTTAAAGTGATACTTTTCTCCCTTAGTTGGAGAGCTAATAGCAATTCTCCCATAGATGTATTCTATGTCCCCAGTGACTTTTTTAAGTCATAAACCTGACCCTAAAGTGGGCTATAGATATCCCACTAGGGGATTACTCTATCTATAGTTCCACGTTATTTTATTAATGAGGAATTAATTATGAAACCTTTCCGTTCAAACAATGGCCTTATCGCATTCGTAGTTACTGGTTCTCAAATTGAGAATGGCAACACGACCATCTGGGCCGATCAAGTTACCTCTTGGGTAGACGGTCAAAACCAAATGCAGTCACGTACTAACCAGATTCAACTTTTTGCCCATGGGCAATTAGAGTTTCCAGTCGGTGTTGGTTATGTGTGTAAAGTATCTCTTAAGACGTGTAAATTCACTGGTAACAATAACAGCGAACTTACGCATACTTATTATGAACTTCATAATGTGTTAGGCGAAATTGATGGCAATTCTGTTAATCAATTTGGACTACCTTCATTGTGTAACTTTACGCTTGGCGGCAATGTTGGTTCGATTGAACAGAAAAATGCAAATGGCAGTACTTGGTACAATGTTTCAATTGCATTAACTCGTTCATTTAAAGATGAGCAACAAAATTGGCAAGATGAAACCCACTGGGCTCGCCTGTCAATTTCACAAAAAACTTTTGATCAGAACTTCAAACAAGGTTTAGACAAAGGTGATTCTTTAATGGTCGAAACTGAACTCTCTACTAACGATTACACCGACAAAAACGGCAATAATGTCACTGGACATGAATTCCGCGTTAGTCGTGTTCTTGGTATGGTTAAGAAGTTCGAACTTCAAAGCTTAAAAGCTGCGAATCAAGCCCCACAAAACAATGGATCTGCGTACAACAACGCACCACAGCAAAACGCTCCACAGCAAAATGCTCCTGCGTATAACAACGCACCGCAGCAAAATGCTCCTGCGTACAATAACGCTCCACAGAATGGTCCAGCGTATAATGCTCTACAGCAGAATGCTCCACAGCAGAATGCCAATAATGCACAACAACCTGACTCTACACAGCGTCAATTCCGCCCACAAGCAGGCAACGGAAATTTCCGTCAGCGTGCTTATAACCAGCAATAATTCGAGGTACGCGGATATGAATTTTTCTCACCAGAAAAATGTATCTGCAGCACGAAAAAGGCGCGCTCTGCGCCTTCTTCGAAAGGCTCAGGTACTGAATAACCCCAAACTTCTTCATAAAGCAGAAATGCTACTTGAAGATGCTAATAAAGCTTTCTTTCTCAAGACAGCTTAACCCCTTAATTAACTACCCATATTAATTTAACCCCACACTTTATTCCTGGAGGAATTAACTATGTCTAATGCTAACCCTGTGACTACTGTAGACACGAATAACCAACCAACTTCTACTGTTGAAGAAATTGATTATTCAGAGATGATTACTGTTCGTATGGCCGACGTGTTCAAACCGTTTGTCCCAGCAGCAGTAACGGCAGTTATTCAGATCCCTAAACACCGTCATCCAGATGTACCTCGCGAAATCGCAGGTTATATTCCAGATGAAAAACAACTTTCCCAAGTTATATCTTGGTTTTGCTCACCTCAACGACCTAACTTCATGCATATGGTTGGTCCTACGGGGTCTGGTAAAACTGATTTCATGCTTTGGCTTTGTGCTCGCCTTAATTGGCCAACTGTGCTGGTGTCTGTTAACCCGACATTACGCCCTGAGAAGATGCAAGGCCGCTGGGTGTTGTCAAACGGTCAAACGGAATATGTTTATGGACCTATCGCTGACGCTATGAAACACGGAAAATGTGTTTTGCTTGATGAATGTGATAAAGGGTCTTTAGATTTTATTGCCAAACTTCACCTTCCTTCTGAGATGACGAAACCTTGGTCTATTGAAGACACAGGAGAAATCATCTATCCACACCAGAACTATCGTTTTGTAACGTTAGGTAATACTTCTGGAGAAGGGGACATTTCTGGTTTGTATCCATCGTCTCGACGTTGGGATACGGCTTTTCGAAATCGTTCATTCGTTGTGCCTTTTCCGTATTTACGCACGGAAGTAGAAGAGAAAGTGGTAATTGGTAAATTTCCGTTCTTACGCGACCACAAGAAGTTACTTAAGAAGTTAATCCAGTTTGCTAATGCTATGCGTGATGCAATGTTAGGTCCTAATCGAGATCGAACAACCAAATCTGGTATTGGAACGGCTTTTTCAACTCGTGTGGTTTTGTCTTGGTGCTACTACATTCAAATTAATGGTGATAGAGCTCCACTGCGTGCTTCGTTTAATAATGTATTTTGGAATGGCTGCGACACTCGTGACAAAGCTGATATCGAAAAGATTATTGATCAAGTGTTCAAAGATAAGAATGGTCATATTCTCGATCAACCGTATACCTGGTTGAAAGAGCAATCAAAAAAGTAACAAGCAATGATTCAGAGTGTGATGATGCTGATTTGCCAAGATCGGATTTAGACGGTCTAGATATCAGTACAATCAAGTTCAAAATGTATCATTGCAATGACAATGGAAGTAATAAGCTTTGGGGATATACGTGCCTTGGTGCCGACACACTGGTTGTTTACGGAGCCAAAGGCCAAAAGCTTAACTTCTATCGTAAAACCCATCAGTCTGAGTTACTAGCGCGTAACTACATCGACAAAAAAGTTAAAGAGAAAATGAAGAAGCAATATCAGTTTACACAGATTAATTGTTTCAGCAAAAACGAACTTAGGTTCGCTACTCCTTAACAAACCTACCTAACCCCTTCAGGGACTAGATTCCCTGACCGGGATCAGTCCCTCCAATTTTTATTCCTTGGAGGAATTATGAAAGACATCAACGATACCCAAACTCTCGATATCGATACAGTAGCTCAAAATCAACTTGACCAAGTGGCTCAACAAGATGGCGAATTTGCTAATCGACTCGAAAATGGGCTTGTGATTATCGATGTAACTACTTCTGGCCGTGATGGAGAGAAAACGTTAGCGAATGCTAAAACTCTCTTAGACGAAAAGGAAGTGAATTCAAAGATTGCTCGTAAAGCCCGTATTGAGTGGTTTCCTCGTTCTGAGTTGCAGTTTAAGAACACATTGGAGACTAAGGCACGCCGCGCTATTGCAGCCCGAGGTGTCCGATATGGACGCGTTACCGCGATTCCAGTTGATGAACTTGACTCTCTACTCGTTGAACTCAAGGCAATTCAAGCTGAGTTTTATTCAGAAGTCGCTGACCGTGATAATCGCTATGACACCATAGTTGAAGAACACAAGAAAGCTAACCCTGATATGGCTGAAATTATTGAGTCATTGAAGACCCCTAAAGATGATTTCTTTAGACGTTTTCAATTCAACGTGTTGCCGCCGATGGCCTTCAAACCTTATTTCAATGATGACCAACAGGAAGCTGTTGATTACATCGTGGAAGGGATTTTGGATAACGTCGCGGAGCAAGCTGTTGTTGTTTATGAAAAAATTATTGGTAAAAGTTCAATGATTCAGCGAACTTTCAAGCCAATAAGAGCTATTCGTGATTACGTTTACTCAATGTCATTCCAACACACTGTGTTTGACCGATTGGTTGATGAACTTGATGAAGCGTTCGATACCTTACCCAAAACTGGGAACATCGAAGGCTCTGATATGACCTACGCGGTTAAATTGGTACATAACCTTACAGAACGTGGCTCCATCTTAAATGGCATTGTGCCGGTGATGGAAGTCGCAGATGAATCTGAACCGAGAATTATTGACGCGATTAAGGACTCAGTAGTTTCTACTGATACTGACAGCGGCAATAGTACTCCTACCTATGAAGAAGTCACTGGCGAAACGTCAACAACCGGCTTCTGGTTCGGCTAACCCCACCTACCTAACCTAATGAGCTCCCTTTGGGAGCTCTATCCTATTTTTTGGAGGAACACCTTATGGCTTCAATTCAAGAAGTTCAAAACACAATGCGAGTTATTACAGATATTCACGCACGATTTGACGTAAATATCTATTTTGACCGTCGAACTTGCTACACGAATGGCAGAGATATTTACATCAATGCTGGTGACCCCTCTGATGAAGTTTGGTCACGACTCGTTGAAGCAAAAATTACTCATGAAGCTGGTGGTCATTTACGATTCAGTGACTTCTCAGTCTTCGAGAAACACCTCAAGGGTAAATCAAGCACGTTCTTATCAATCAACAATATCATTGAAGATTGTCGCGTAGAGACTGCTTGTATGAAGGAGTTTTCTGGTGCCTACTGGGTATTTCAGAAAATGACTTATGACTTGCTCGAAGAGGGTTATTTTCAGGAACCAATAATAAGTGACGGCCCCGCTGGGTTGTTATTTGCTTGGTTATTGTATTCTGGTCGTGGTATTGCAATTGAGGGGCAATCTCACCTAAAGAAACTTGGTGATGATGCTCGACATCTACTGATGAAATTAGGCACTCCAAACTCTCCAATTTTTGATGAAATTGAAAAGCGGATGATTAATTGGGGTAAATTACCTTCAACAGTGGCTGCTATAGATGAAACCATCGAGGTTATGCTTTTATTAAAGCGTCTTTCTAAAGAGCAACCGCAACCACCACAGCAACAACAATCGGCTAATCAGAATTCAGAATCAGACGATGATTCAGATGGTCAGGGCTCCGGTTCAGATTCAGACGATGATTCAGATGGTCAGGGCTCCGGTTCAGATTCAGACGATGATTCAGATGGTCAGGGCTCCGGTTCAGATTCAGATGATGATTCAGATGGTCAGGGCTCCGG
>NZ_JBFRJZ010000036.1:0-51795 GCF_041469125.1 Vibrio sp. 10N.286.51.E5
TAAGGTTCTGTCTATGAGGGCAGATTAGGTTGTTTTGGTCTGGGTAGACATATTCAGATTGGCATTGCGGACAAGGAGGTAGAGACATACGTTAATACTTCATTTAAATAGAATTTGTTCCATTTTAATGGCTCTTGTCAGGCTTAGCGAGCATAAATCTAACAAGTTTTACAGAGAGCTAATTGTCTTTAAAAAAGAGCAGTACCTAAAACGAACAAACACAGCTACTAAGCTGTGTTTGTTTAAAAGTTTGAGAAGCGGAACGGATTAACGTTCGACTTTTGGTGAGTAAATCGAGTAAGCGGTGATTTGCCCTGCCACGATTGCAGAGAACATGAATAACGCCGACAAACCGATACTCGGGATAGGTAAAATCGATTGTTCAAACACCGACTGGCTGGCACTCACTAATACTCGACTACCCGGAACCAAGATGATGATCCCCTGCACGATATAAATAGAGCCCGTGAGCTCCATCTTCTTAGCAATCCAAGTTCCGTACAAAGTAATAAGAACCGTCGTAACCCAAGTACCGACAACCCAACCACTATCAAAACCTAGATAGAATGGGCCCCACATACCGAGAACGGCAACTGGCAAACCAAGTAAGATGTCTTTAGGGCGAGCATTGAACATCACACCGATAGACACAGAGATCAGCACCAAGCCAGATATGTGCATCCACATCGGTACCGCATTGGTATAGTCGATGGAGACCGCTTGTCCCCATATTGCTTCACCGATGTTGAGCCCCATGATAATCCCAACAAACAGCTTAATCAGCGTTAAGGCACTCTGCCCTAGTAAGCTGGTACCAGAAACCAAGTCATTAAACGCCAAACATTCTAATGCGTTGGCTATGGATAACCCGGGGACAAACAGGACAATCGAGGCGATACATAACGCCCACACCGGAATCGGCAACCCTGTACTCGCCAGAAACGCCACAAAGATACCCGTTAACAGTGCCGAGATGAATTCAACCGCGATAGCGCGACGTGAATGAAGAACTTGCTGACATACCCAAACCATCAAACCCAATAAGGCAGAAAAGCCCACCGCTTCCAACGTGCTGCCCACCAGCATCAAATACGCAGGCGGAATACCCATATTGGCAAGTGCAGTCACAAATTTTGAGTAACCGACAGGCTCTGGTACAGGCTCACTGCTCGGTTGGTTAATACGAATGATGGTATTAGCCAACAAACTCAGGTTAATTGAAGCAGGCTTTAGACGCTTAAGAATCACAGCGTTGTTATCGTCTGGAAACTGATAATTGATCGCGGTTGGCGTTGCTTGGATCATCACATCCACACCATGCTTTTTAGCATAGTATTGTGTATATTTTTCAAGCTTATACGGAGCGCAACCACTGCGGTGAAGAGTATCACCAATTTCAACAATTTTGTTAATTCGGAACTGAGAAGGCATGGGTATTTTAGGGGAGACAAAATGTCCGGCAAATGTACCAAACGACAGACGGAATGACGAGGCTTTTGCGTGAATTATCAACTGAACTCGTTACTTTTTTCTGCAAAGGCTTAGAAGTCTCTATAACTCTACTCATTTGGGATTAGTTTACTGAATGTTTTGACCGGTTGATAAGTTAAATTTATGCATTCAGATTGTTATTAACGGATGCTAAAACACGAATAAAAATCAGTTTATGTTAACACTCCAAATTCCTTAATTTTCATGAAATTTATGACAACCAAGCACTACTAAAGCATTTTTATAAATTGACGCGGGTTTATCGCCAAAAGCAGCATGACATTTACTAATATTTCTCGCCCTCCTTTTAACGAGATTTTAGTCACGTTTTATTCACTCTGAAAACGCCGAACATGATTGAAAAACTAGCGGTGTGGTGGTTATGCGAGCACTTAGAATAAAAATGAAAGAAAAAGGTTTCGTTTTCAGTTAGATGTGGCATTATCAATCTCGTTAAGACGATGTGCGTACATCGTATAATGGCTATTACCTCAGCCTTCCAAGCTGATGATGCGGGTTCGATTCCCGCTGTACGCTCCAGTCTTCTTGATGCCTCAGTCTTACTCTTAAGACAGTGTGCGTGCATCGTATAATGGCTATTACCTCAGCCTTCCAAGCTGATGATGCGGGTTCGATTCCCGCTGCACGCTCCAACTTCTCCTTAAGCTCCATGACATGCTTTCTTCCAGCGATACCCTATTCAAAAACTTTCTCCGTTCGATAAATCCATAGTCATTAAATCTATACTGATTAAACTAATTTGGTTTAAGCTTAGATTGACGAATCAACGCTAAGTAACCAACCAAAGCTATTAACTCCTTAAATCGCTTCGTATTTCTGACACCTATCCAAATCACACATTGCAGTTCAGCTTTTAATGATTTTCAAAATTGTTCCAATTTAATAATCTTGGTCAATATCCGAAAAAACAGTTGTGTTAATGTGCGCGCATTAGCAACAACCCATAAATAATAAAAAATGTTTAAAAGCAATGAGTTAACAATTAATATCGATGCAATTAATGTCGCACTGTCAAAAGTCGAAAATGCGAACAAAATTCAGCTAGATACATTGAAAGGTTATGTGAACAGCGAGCCTGAACAGGCTGTACTGGCTTTTCGATCGCTTAATGAAGCAGAGTCAATCGATGACAAGTTTAAAAAGATCATGGCAGAGCTACCGCACCTGAGCGGCGAAGCACACCACTTGCTTGAAACTTCTATCTTGCTACAGTGACTATAAATAAAGATAAGCCTCAGCGAATCCCTCACAGCAAAGCGCTTTAGGTATAAGTTAAGACTTATCTTTAATTTTCTAGCCCTCATTGAATTTCTAATTCAACAAAGCGCTATTGATTAACGTCTAAAGCGTTAACGACTTCACCATACCCGCTTCAGCGTGACCAGGAATATTACACGCGAACTCTACGTTATTATCACCATGGAAATGCCACAGCAATTGCTTCGCTTTACCCGGCTTAACTGTAACTGTGCTGCCCGAGTCATGAGCGTGATTACCCATGTTTTTCATCATTTCACGGTGCTCTAACTGCTCCTCGGAAGAACCAATCGAAAATTCGTGATCAATCTTGCCTGTGTTCATCACAACGAACTGCACCACGTCGTTCGGCTCAATATCAACCTTGTTCTTAAATGTGATTTTCATATCGTCACTTAACAGAACATGAACCACTTTATCCGGCTTTGCGCCTGTCGCAGGCATACCCACTTCAGACATGCCTTCCATATTCATCATCGAATGGTCCATCTTTCCATCCTTCATCATGCTGTGATCCATTTTTGAATGATCCATCTCTCCACTCTTCATCATCGAGTGGTCCATATTCGAATGGCCACCAGCTGAATGATCCATTGCAGCAAATGCTGTTGAAGCGGTGATTGTTAAAGCGATAGTAATTAGTGTCTTTTTCATGGTCGTTCCTTAAATATATTCTGTTTGTTTTGTTGGTTTCACATGTTCATGTAATGCGCCCTTACCTCTCTGTTTTTGGTAAGTAAGGGCTAATAGTCAATACGTTATTTTTTTGTCACGCTTTGGCTTTGCGTAATCTCACGCTGTTTCCAGAGCTTAAAGATTGCAGGCAACACCAGTAAGGTAAGCAGTAGTGCAGAAGCCATACCACCTATCATTGGCGCGGCGATTCGCTGCATCACTTCGGAGCCCGTTCCCTCGCCATACATAATTGGAATGAGGCCAATGATCACCGTAAGTACTGTCATCATCACTGGGCGAACACGCAGTCCTGCACCCTCACGAATCGCATCCGTTAAGTCTTCACTCTGAAGTGCTTGCTGGTTCTGCTCCGCATCCAATTTTTTGTAGTGCCATGCTTGGTTTAGGTAGACCAACATGATCACACCTATCTCAACAGCTACCCCGGCAAGCGCGATAAAGCCCACCCCCACCGCAATGGAGAAGTTATAATTGAGGACATGCATCAGCCATAAACCACCCACCATCGCGAGTGGCAATGTCAGCATGATCATCATCACTTCACCGACACGGCGGAAGCTCAAATACAGCAGCAACATAATGATGGCAATGGTGATAGGCACGACCACACTTAAGCGATCTTTGGCGCGTTCCATGTACTCGTATTGACCAGACCAAGCGAGCGAGTAACCCGCAGGCAAAACAATTTGATCGGTAACGACTTTTTGCGCCTCTGCCACATAAGAACCAAGGTCGCGACCTTCGATGTCAACGAACACCCAGCCATTAGGACGCGCGTTCTCCGTCTTAATCATTGGTGGCCCATCTTCATAGCGAATATCCGCGACATCAGACAAAGCAATTCGCGCTCCATTTGGTGTCACTAACGGCAGGTTCTGCAGCTTAACGACAGAATCACGATAGCTTTGTGGGTAACGGACATTGATTGGGTAACGCTCTAGCCCCTCAACGGTTTCGCCCACGTTCATGCCACCAACCGCAGTCGAAATAACCTGTTGCACTTCTTTAATGCTCAAACCATATCGCGCAGCAGAACGACGTTTGATGTCTATCGTCACATAACGACCACCCGCAACACGCTCGGCGTAGACAGAGGCCGTGCCATTGACACCATTCAAGATAGGTTCAAGTTGAGAGCCAATATCCTCAATCACGCTCAGATCTGGGCCGGCGATTTTGATACCAATTGGCGTTTTAATACCGGTCGCCAACATGTCGATACGCGTTTTGATTGGCATGACCCAAGCGTTGGTCAAACCGGGGAATTGAATCAGATCATCAAACTCTTTACGCAGAGACTCCGTAGTGACACCGTCACGCCACTGTTCTCGCGGTTTAAGCTGAATAACCGTTTCAATCATAGTCAGTGGCGCAGGATCGGTTGCTGTCTCTGCTCGGCCAATTTTGCCCCACGTGGTTTCGACTTCTGGAATGGTTTTGATGAGCTTGTTGGTTTGTTGCAACAACTCACGAGCCTTACCTATTGAGATACCCGGATACGTGGTTGGCATGTACATCAAATCCCCTTCGTCCAAAGGAGGGATGAATTCACTACCAAGCTTACTGGTTGGGTAATAAGCAGACGCCATTAAGCCAAGTGCGATAACAATCATCACCTTTGGATACTTGAGGCTGAGGTTCAGAAGCGGTTTATACATCGCCACTAGGCTTCGGTTTACTGGGTTTTTGTGTTCAGGTAACACGTTGCCGCGAATGAAGTAACCCATTAGCACAGGAACAAGCGTGATAGCCAAACCGGCTGCAGCGGCCATTGCATACGTCTTGGTAAACGCAAGTGGCGAGAACATCTTGCCCTCTTGCCCTTCTAGCGCGAACACAGGCACAAAACTCAAGGTAATGATAATCAGAGAGAAGAACAGCGGCGCGCCAACTTCTTCTGCTGCCTTACCAATCACTTGCCAACGGTTTTTGTCAGTGAGCGGAGTCCGTTCAATGTGTTTATGAACGTTCTCAATCATCACTATGGCACCATCCACCATGGCGCCAATCGCAATCGCGATCCCGCCAAGAGACATAATGTTGGCGTTAATACCCTGCCAATGCATAACGATGAATGCGCCTAAGATACCGACTGGCAGACTTAGCGCGATAACCAGTGATGATCGGATATGGAACAAGAACAGCGCACACACGACGGCGACCACGATGAACTCTTCAGCCAGCTTCTTCCAAAGGTTTTCAACGGCTGAATCAATCAAAGTAGAACGGTCATAAGTCGCGACAATCTCGACACCATCAGGTAAGCCTGCTTGCAGTTCAGCGAGCTTGGATTTCACTGAGTCGATCACTTCACTGGCATTTTCACCAAAGCGCATCACGATAACGCCGCCAACCGCTTCACCCTCACCATTGAGTTCAGAGATACCACGACGCATTTGCGGGCCAAGATTAATGTCAGCAATGTCACCTAATAGCAACGGAGTACCTTTGTCGGTCACTTTTAGCGGCAGAGATTGAATGTCTTCGATGCTTGTCAGGTAACCGGTGGTACGAACCATATGTTCGGCTTCCGCAATCTCAACAACAGACGCTCCTGTTTCTTGATTACCATCTTGGATTGCCTTGTTGACTTGCTGAAGCGTTAGGTCGTAAGCACGTAACTTGGCAGGATCAATCTGTACTTGGTACTGCTTCACCATGCCACCAACGGTCGCCACTTCAGACACGCCTTCTACAGTTTGCAATTCATACTTCAAGAACCAATCTTGCAAACTACGAAGTTCCGCTAAGTCGTGCTGACCTGTTTTATCTTGCAACACGTAGCTGTAAACCCAGCCCACACCGGTTGCATCGGGTCCTAGTGTTGGCTTGGCACTCGATGGCAAGTTAGGTGCAACTTGGCTTAAGTACTCCAACACTCGTGAACGCGCCCAGTACATATCGGTATCGTCATTGAAGATGATATAGACATAGGAATCACCAAAGAACGAGTAGCCACGAACTGTTTCAGCACCCGGTACAGCTAACATGGCGGTGGTCAATGGATAGGTCACCTGATCCTCGACCACCTGTGGGGCTTGACCCGGATAACTGGTTTTGATGATTACCTGAACATCTGACAAATCAGGAATGGCATCAACCGGTGTATTTTTAACGCTGTATAAACCGCCAAATACGATGGCGACAGTGGCAACCAGCACTAAGAAACGGTTGCTAATAGACCAGCGAATAATTGCATTGATCATAGTTCGCCCTCACCCGTGCTATTCGTCGGTTCGAGAGATTTGAGCACATAATCAGAACCTTGCTTCGCCACTAGAAACCGAATGGTTTGACCCTCGGCAAACTCAGATAAATCAAGGTCATCACTGGCTTGGAAATTCATTTCACCCGCTTTCCAATTCCACTCAGGGACTGGCTGATGTTTTACAGTGATCATGCCAAAATCTGCCATCAACATGGTGATGTCACCCGTTACCCAAACTTCGCCGGCGATCTTGTGTTTGTTGACCTTGTAATCAACAACCTCGTACTGCCCTGACTCTGTCTTTCTCATCTCAAAATCAATCGCCTTACCACGTTTCACGTCACTCATGTCTAAGCCTTCCGCAAAGGTGAAATTCATCACCATACCCGGCCAATCCCATTCAGGAACAGGCTGATGGTTAATCGTCACCATGCGACTGCCTTGCATAACATCGGAAATTTCGCCATTTGCCCACACGGTTTCATCTTCTTCCTCAACACCATTGATGCGTGACAGATCAGCAGATTGGCTCGATTCAGAATCCAACATGAAGTGCGCAGAAGTGACAATACTCTCACCTTGCTCTAGCCCTTGAAGCACCTCTATTTTTTCGCCAGCTTCACGACCAACCTCAATACGAGCAGAGCGATACTTGCCAGAACCTTCTGACATCACCACTCGAGTCATACCACCGGAGTGAATCACCGAAGATCTTGGGATAGTAAGAACGGCTTCATCACTGATGGGTTTCAGCGCAATATTGGCGAACATATTTGGCTTAAGCTCGCCATTCGGATTGGAGAACTTCAAACGAACGCGCAAGGTTCGAGTTTTTGGGTCAAGGATTGGGTAAACGTAATCAACATTACCCAACCACTCTTTGCCAGGAATGGCATCTAGCGTCATCACTGCATTGCTGCCTGACGAGATCCAGTGCGCTTGACGCTCAAACACCTCAGCATCAACCCATACTTCGCCTAATGGGCCTGCACTGATCACCGCTTGTGCAGGTGAAAGGTAACCACCTTCTCGGATATTCAGACTTGCGATGACACCATCGGCTGGCGCTTTGACTTCAATGGTTTGTGAGGCTTTGCCTTTGCGCGTAATAGAGCGGATTTGAGTCTTATCAACACCCAAGGTAATTAAGCGTTCAGTCGAGCCCTTGATCAAACCTTTACGACCCGTTTTATAAGCACTGATCAACTCTTCTTGTGCTTTAACAAGCTCTGGAGAATAGAGTGTGAAAAGCACATCACCTTTGTTTACCTTCTCACCCACAGCGTTGATGTAGAGCTTCTCAACCCAACCAGCTGCTCTTACGTTAGTTTGCCACAATGTACTTTCATCGAACGCCACATAACCCACGGTTTCAATCCGAGGAGATAGCGCTTCGAACTTAACTTTCGCTGTTTTGACGCCCAGATTATTTTCTACCGATGAATCAATGAACACGGTACCGGGCTCATCTTTAACACCACTTGAGTCATCCGCGTAAACAGGGATTAAATCCATCCCCATAGGTGACTGACCCGGCTTGTCTCGCTGATAATTTGGGTCCATCGGAGCCACCCAATACAGAGGTTCATCCTTGGTTTGTTTACTTACTTCGGCGTCTGTACTCGTTGCCATTGCTGACATGTCGTGTGCTGGATTAATTAGAAAATGGTTCACACCAAAACCCAATGCACCATCGACCAATAAAGCGATAGTCGCTACTTTTACTGTATTCATTGCCTATTTCCTTATTGATTGGCTGTGTGTTTAGTTGCGCTTGAGTTGAGTTGTGGTTGGTTTACTTGGTATTCAAAGCCACTGACTAACGCCGCCAGTTTGCTGTTAACGATGTTGAGATCGGTGATCAAACGTTGTTGCTCTAACTTAAGCGCCAGCTCATCGGTCGTTGCTAAAATGACATCGTTAAACTGAGCGGTATTGTTTTGATAGCCCCTCTCAACCGCGCTGATTCGTGCTGCGGTTTGAGGAAGCAAGGACGTTTGATAGCGATCTAATCGCTGGATCAGATTTGATCTGTCCACCAGCAATGCGTTCACTTGCGCGTTCATTTGGGAAAGTAAGGTGTCTTTTTGAGATTTAGCCGCACCAACTTGATACTGAGCAGCCGATAAGTTTTTATCTTGTCGGCTCCCTGTAAACAGCGGGATGTCGACTGTCAGATAAGCACTCACCAGATCAGAAGCTGGTTCACCCGCCATGTTATTGGCTTGACGGTGTGCATACATCACTTCCACCCCAAACTGCGGGGTATAAGCTTGCTCGGCTAACTCAACCTGAGTTTGATTGGAGGAAATACTGACATCGGAGATCTTAACCAAAGGATGGTCAGTCAGTAGCTGGTAGTGCTTAGTTGAATCGATATTGGTCGCTAATTTGCTTTCCAACAACGACCAATCGATTTGGTTAGTTGCACTCAGTGTTCCCTGAGAATCAAGAACCTGAGAGCCTAGCCAATCAGAACCCAACCATTCAGAAAGCTGAGAGATTAAACGGCGCTGAACCTGCTGGTTTGCCTGTAGTTTCTCATCAAGCTTGCTCACTTGAAGCTGAGCATTAAGCAGATCTTGCGCTTCACTTTTACCAATCGAGTAATTGGTTTGTACATAGTTTTCAAGCTCAACCAACAAACGACGATTTTGACGAATCACCGACTCAGCCTTTTGCTGATAACCTAACTCAAGCCAAAGCTGCGTCATGCTATTCGCAACCGTCAATTCTCTTGCTTGCACCTGCAAAGCTAAAGCATCTGCCTGTTGGCCTGCCTTTTTCTGTTGGAGGTTAAGCGTATCGCCACGCTCAAACTGCTGCATCAACCCTACCGATATATTAGTCATCGGGTCTTCGTCGAATTGAAAACTATCGACAGGCAAACCGCCAAATCCGACTTTTAATTTAGGATCCATTAAGGTTGAGCTGGCAATGCCCGTTTCTCGCATCGCTTGAGACTGAGCAAAGTACTGTTTGCGATTTCCATCTTCGCTTAAAGCAATCTCAATCAGTGTATTGAGTTGCTGCGTCGAGCTTGCTTGGTCATGTGCTGAAATGTGTTGAGCATTTGAAGCTGACGCCGTGGTAGCCGCGAGCGTAGCACTTGAAAGCAAGGCCATAGGCAAGGCAGCAGCAACCACTAAGCTCGTGTTCATGACAAACACAGAGGTTGTTGGTTTCATATTCACAATGAATGTCCATATCTAGCGCCAATTAGCGCATAAAAAAGAATGGCTTATCAGATTTATCTAACTGATAGAGCTGTATTTTTAGATATAGATTTATGCGGAAGGTGGGCGTAGCAAAGATTGAGCGCGTGCGACTTTCTGGCCAATCGTGACCGATTGAAAACGAGCTAATGAAAAGGAAAGTTGATCAACGGCTTGAACAGCCTGGATTGGATAGGGACTTGCAGAACACATTGAGGCACAGCAATCGGCACTCGAACAATGGTTACCCATCATCGGACTGCCGTCTTCGCTCATTGAAGACATATCGAATTGAGCCATCAAAGCATGGGCACTCATGTTAGAGTCTACAGCGTGTACTTCTTCACTCATCACATGACACCCTGCCATTGAATCATTAACCGAAGTATCGCTGTGGTAACAAGCCGACTTGCTCGACCCCATTTCCATCATCATTACTTCAGTCATCAAGGCTGAGGAGCTTGAGGCATAGCTAGACATCAACATCGCAATGATGCTGAAAACAGTAATCCAAGTTTTTCGGAATGTGTTTGTCATAGTTTACCTTTGAATTTACAACGCAACTATAAACGTTCCCCTTAGGGTAAGGTCAATGCCATTGTGCCGATATTTACCTGACCGTTGAAAAAGTATTCATCCTCTCTTTCATCAAAACGAGATAATTCTTCGACTTTGCAGTTTTTTCTTTAAAAATTATCCAATTAGCTAGCGAAACCTCTATCTGTGTATTTTACTTAAGACAGTGCAACCACGATTCACGGATGATAAAAATGGCTAACAAAAAAAACGTCAAAGCAAACAAGAAAAATACAGAAATCAAAAATAAGAAAAGTAACGAGCTAGAACAAAAGAAACCAACACAAAAAAAGAAGCGCAGACTGCATTCACATCTAAAAGTGAATATCCCACTTTTTCAGTCACTCATGATGATTTTGCCATCATTGGCTAAACACGCTGCTGCGGAGAGTATAGACAATTCCAACGACGCTGCAGATCAAGTAACCGCAAATAACGTGGCCGAAAAAGATGTCACCGATGACCATAGCAAGGCGGACTCATCAGCGGTTGCTCTCCAAGAAGCTCAGACGAGTGACAACGACGTAAACTCAACCTTAAGTGCAAGTCATGCCGCCCATGGTTCGAGCTCTCACTTGGTTCCTTCTCATCATTTATCGACGCTTTCTCACCCGCAAGTCCATTACATTCCTTCGGTATCGATGCCGACTATCTCCTCAGGGAGTAACGGTCAGCCGACTCATTCGAATGCGCCTACGACGCCCGCTTTACCCGTCACTTTTATGCCAGAAGTCATAAAAGGTACGTACGGAGAGCTTCATGTTGATGCAAATGGTCAATACACATTCGTATTGAATCCAAATTCTCCTCAATACATCCTGTTAAATCAGCACCAACCAGGTACTGACCATTTTGCGTTACATCTATCTAATGGCTCGAGCATCATTGTCCAGATACCAGTAACAGGTAAGCAAGACACGCCAAGTATTTCTGGAGACTTAACAGGTGTCGTAACAGAAGATCACAATATTGATTCACAAGGCTTGTTACATGCGAACGGTAAAATTGATGTCATAGACCCTGACCAAAATGAAAGTTCGGTTACACCGGAAGTTATCTCAGGTAAATATGGTTCATTAACTATCGATGCTGATGGACATTGGCAGTATCAAGTTGATAACTCGCTCTCTAATGTTCAAGCTTTAACCGCAGCCACTTCATTGCACGAAAGTTTCACAATTCACACCAAAGATGGCACACCGCAAACGATCGATATGACGATTGGCGGAAACGACGACAATGCCGTAATTACGGGTGTGGATGCTGGCACGTTAACTGAAGATTTAACGACACAAGTTCAAGGGCAGCTTTCGGTAACGGACTCTGATCTTGGAGAGGACCACTTTCAAGCCTCACAAGTGACTAGTAATTTCGGTACGCTAAGCATCACCAAAGACGGTGCGTGGACATACAGTTTAGACAACAATAACCCAGTAGTTCAAAGACTTGGCCAAGGTTCAACTGCGACAGACATCGTCACTGTTCACTCAGCTGATGGTACAGCGCATCAAGTTATGGTTACGATCAATGGCACCAACGACCATGCAGTAATCACGAGTAGTACAGCAAATTCACCAAGTTCGTTTTTCGCTATCGGGACAAGTAATGGCTCAAGCCAAGTTACTGAAGATAAAGACCTAACGGTTTCAGGCCAACTCAACATCACCGATATCGACTCAAAAGAGGCGCATTTTTCTAATTCCGACCTCAAGGGGACACTGGGTACTTTACACCTTAAAGACAATGGCGATTGGAGCTACGACCTAGATAATAAAAACCCAAAAGTTCAGGCTCTTGGTCAAGGCTCTGCGACAACAGACATCATAACCATCCACTCCGCCGACGGCACTCCTCATCAAATTGCAATTACCGTTAACGGCACCAATGATAAAGCCGTGATAAGCGGAACCAGTGCTGGAGTGGTAACCGAAGAGTCCCAACTTCAGACCTCGGGCACACTTGCGGTAACGGATGTGGATACTGGCGAGGCACACTTCGCTACTTCATCCACAGGAAGTACCGATATTGCAGGCTCGTTTGGTACGCTTCATCTGACCGATACTGGTTCTTGGACGTACGATCTTGATAATAAAAACCCTGCCGTTCAAGCATTAGGTAAAGGAGCAACCGCTACCGACACCATCACGGTTCAATCTGCTGATGGCACGCCGCATCAAGTGACTATCACAGTAAATGGCACTAATGACACCGCTACTGTCAGCAGTGCGACCGTTGCTATCGATGAGACCGACAAAGCGGTAACCACATCAGGCACGCTAACCAGTACTGACGTGGATAATCCAGATAATACCTTCACACCCGATTCCATTTCCGGTACCAACGGTGACCTGACTATTGATGCCAATGGTCATTGGAACTTCACCGCGAGCAGCGCGTTTAATCAATTGAATGTCGGCGACAAGATCGAAGAGACCTTCACTGTCTCGTCTATTGATGGCACAGCGTCAACGATCAAAGTGACAATTAATGGCACCAATGATAAAGCGATGGTCAGTACCGCAACGGTCAGTGTGGATGAAACTGACAAAGCGGTAACGACATCAGGAACGTTGACCAGTACTGACGTGGATAATCCAGACAATGCATTCACACCGGATTCTATTTCAGGCACCAACGGTGACCTGACTATTGATGCTAATGGTCATTGGGTCTTCACCGCCAACAGTGCATTTAATCAATTGAATGTCGGCGATAAGGTCGAAGAGACCTTCACGGTGTCGTCCATCGATGGCACCCCTTCGACGATCAAGGTCACGATTAATGGCACTAACGACGCCGCTACTGTCAGTAGCGCGACCGTTGCCATCGATGAAACCGACAAAGCAGTAACGACTTCAGGAACATTGACCAGTACCGACGTGGATAATCAAGATAATGCGTTCACACCGGATTCAATTATTGGTGCCAACGGCAACCTAAACATTGATTCTAATGGTCATTGGACGTTCACCGCCAACAGCGCGTTTAACCAATTGAATGTCGGCGATAAAGTCGAAGAAACGTTCACCGTAAATTCTATCGATGGCACACCATCAACGATCAAAGTCACCATCAATGGTACCAACGATAAAGCGACCGTTAGCAGTGCAACAGTCGTAGTTGATGAAACCGACAAAGCGGTAACCACGTCAGGCACGCTAACCAGCACCGATATCGACAATCCAGATAACACATTCACACCGGATTCCATTTCAGGCACTAACGGTAACCTAAACATTGATGCTAATGGTCATTGGACGTTCACTGCCAACAGCGCATTTAATCAGTTAAATGTGGGCGATAAAGTCGAAGAAACCTTTACCGTAAATTCTGTTGATGGCACACCGTCCACCATCAAGGTGACGATTAACGGCACTAACGACGCCGCTACTGTCAGCAGTGCGACCGTCGCTATCGATGAAACCGACAAAGCGGTAACAACCTCAGGCACCCTAACCAGTACCGACGTAGATAACCCAGACAATACCTTCACGCCAGATTCTATTTCAGGCACCAACGGTGACCTGACTATTGATGCCAATGGTCATTGGATGTTCACCGCCAACAGCGCGTTTAATCAATTGAACGTTGGCGATAAAGTCGAAGAGACTTTCACTGTGTCGTCTGTTGATGGCACACCTTCGACCATTAAAGTCACGATTAACGGCACTAACGACACCGCTACTGTCAGCAGTGCGACCGTAGCCATCGATGAGACTGACAAAGCAGTCACGACATCAGGAACGTTGACCAGTACCGATGTAGACAACCCAGACAATACGTTTACGCCGGATTCTATTTCAGGCACCAACGGTGACCTGACTATTGATGCTAATGGACATTGGGTGTTCACTGCCAACAGCGCGTTTAATCAGCTAAACGTCGGCGATAAGGTCGAAGAGACCTTCACTGTCTCGTCCATCGATGGCACACCTTCCACCATAAAAGTCACGATTAACGGTACTAACGACGCCGCTACCGTCAGCAGCGCGACCATTGCCATCGATGAAACTGACAAAGCGGTAACCACATCAGGCACGCTAACCAGTACTGACGTGGATAATCCAGATAATGCGTTCACGCCGGATTCTATTACTGGCACCAATGGCAACCTAAACATCGACGCCCATGGTCAATGGGTCTTCACCGCTAACAGCGCATTTAATCAATTAAACATCGGCGATAAAGTCGAAGAAACCTTCACGGTGTCGTCTGTTGATGGCACACCCTCGACCATCAAAGTGACGATTAATGGCACTAACGACGCAGCTACTGTCAGCAGTGCGACCGTTGCCATCGATGAAACCGATAAAGCGGTAACTACCTCAGGCACGCTAACCAGTATCGACGTCGATAATCCAGATAACGCATTCACACCGGATTCGATTACTGGCACCAATGGCGACCTGACTATTGATGCCAATGGCCATTGGACATTCACCGCCAACAGCGCATTTAATCAATTAAACGTCGGCGATAAAGTAGAAGAAACCTTCACTGTCACTTCCGTTGATGGCACACCGTCGACCATCAAAGTGACGATTAATGGCACCAATGACCGCCCTACTATCTCAGGTACCTCAAGTGGCGCGGTGATCGAACAGGGCTTGAACACGGCAGGAAACCCCGATGCGACAGGGAGCTTAATCGCGACTGATATAGATAAGTCCGACACCGTTACGTGGGCAATCAATCAACCCCAAGGTCAATGGGGAACGCTGTCGATTGATCAGCATGGTCATTGGCACTATCAGCTAGACAATTCAACCGGCGGTGCCGCGGATAAACTCGCGGCTGGTGAACATCAGTCTGAATCATTCTGGATCACCGCTACCGATTCAACAGGAGCGACAGTCCCTCATAAAGTCGTTATCGATGTGCAAGGCAGCAACGACAAACCAATTGTCAGTGCGTGGACTCAGCTTCCTGCGGGTAAAGAGGATCAACCCGTAACCATCAAGGCTTCTGACTTGCTAACACATGCAAGCGATGTGGATAGTAGCGATGTATTGCACGTGACAAATTTGCAAGCGACACACGGTAGCCTGACTGATAATAAAGATGGCACTTATACCTTCACGCCAGATAAAGATTTCAATGGTGAGATTCGACTCACCTATGATGTGGTTGACGGCCATGGGGGCAGCGTCAGCACTCAAGCTAAGTTTGATCTTATCGCAACTCCAGATAACGCGATTATTACCGACGCACAAGCCAATGCAGACTTACGGGGAGTAACTGAAGATCGCGGCTATATAGATACCCACTACCAACTGCATTACGACGGCAGATTAAACATCCAAGACCCTGATAAGGGAGAGGCACAGTTTGATCCGAATATAGGCTCACAAACCTATCAAGGTATTGGCTACGACACCAAACTGGGTGGGCACATACTGCTCATGCGCGACGGTCACTACACCTATACCCTCGACAACCGCAATATACAGAACTTAGCGCAAGGCGAAGTTAAACACGATTCAGCCATTATACGCTCAGCAGATGGTACAACACACACGATAGAGCTAACGGTTCATGGTACCAACGATGCCCCAACCATCAATGCTCAGTCCCACTCAGTGACTGAAGGTGGAAGCGTTCTAAATGGACAAATGGTTGGCCAAGATATTGATACCGGTGCGGCCTTGACTTACAGCGCACCGCAGATTGATGGCTTGGTGGTTAATCCGGACGGCAGTTATAGCTTCGATCCTGCTCACTCTAGCTATCAATCGTTAGCATCAGGTGTCACGAAGACATTGACTGTTCCAGTAACAGTCACAGACGAGCATAATGCGAGCAGCACTCAAAACCTCTCAATAACGATTACAGGGGTTAATAATTCTGCCGTTATCGGCGGTGTCTATACTGGAGATGTTCATGAAGGGCATACCTATACAGCACCAGATGGTACAATGTCTGGTGGCTACGTCGATGATCGCTCACCAGATCATATGCATGGAAACATCGGCAAATTATGGAACGACGAAATACACACTGATGGTCACCTGAACATTGTTGATCCAGACTCCGGTGAAAGCCATGCCCAAACCGGCGTTTATTACGGCACTCATGGTCGTGTCATACTTCAGAGTAACGGAGATTGGAGCTACTACGCTTCCATAGGCCAAGACGCAACAGGTAGAAAGATTGATCACCTCGGCCAAGGTGAATCGATAACGGATACTGTCACCGTCAAATCGGCTGATGGCACCACTCACGATATTGTTGTCACCGTTCATGGCGATAACGACCGTCCGTATTGTTCTGGTGAAGTGCAACTGAACAGCGGTAAAGAAGATCTTGCTCAAACCATCACAGCAACCGAGCTAATCGCTAATACTGTTGACGTAGACGCCAACGATGCAGGTAAGCTCACTATCGCTAATTTGCATGCTGACCATGGCTCGATTCAAGACAATCACGATGGAACCTTCACCTTCACTCCAAGCCACAATTACAACGGCAGCGTCCACTTCACCTACGATGTGAAAGACGCGCATGGTGGTACAACACACACTGGCGCATCAACGACGCTCTCGGCTGTTGGCGATAAAGCCCAAATCGCTGGCGTTGATACTGGTTCAATAACCGAAAGCAGCGCGGGTGTCGACATGTCACCTGACTATGCTCACTCAGGCATCGCCACACTTGGCAATACAACACTCTATGCGGATGGCAAGCTAACCATTACAGACCCTGATACGGGTGAGTCTATTTTTGAAAAGCAAGGTAGCAATGGTTACGACTACCACGGTACCTATGGAGATCTGATCCTACAAAATGACGGTACATGGCATTATCACGCCGATGCCGGGCATCTATCAGGTATAGGTGCTAGACCCACAACGCGTGGCACTGCAATTGACCAACTTGGTGAAGGGCAAAGCTTAACCGATACGATTACAGTCCATTCAAAAGATGGTACAACACACGATATTGTCATCACCATTCACGGCAGTAACGACAGACCTTACTGTTCATCTGAAGTGGTGCTTGCAAATGGCAGTGAAGATACACGCCAAACCTTAACCACCGCGCAACTGTTAGCGAATACCGTCGATGTGGATGCCAATGACGCCGGTAAGCTAACCATTGAAAACCTCCATGTCGACCATGGCTCTATTCTAAACAATGCCGATGGTACGTTTACGTTTACCCCAGAGAAAGACTATAACGGCGATGTACACTTCAGCTATGACGTTAAGGATGCACACGGTGGTGTGACCCACACCGGCGCAACCACCAACTTAGCTGCGGTTAACGACAACCCTGATGTGACGCCTTTAACCGACAGTGTCAGTGAGGGGGCCGATTATCATCACACCCTCAATCTGCTAGTAGGTGCCACAGATAAAGACGGCGACGCTTTAACTATCAGTCACCTTGAATATGCCATCGATGGTCAACCTCAGTCGGGCCAACTTCCAACGGGCATTACCTTAGATGCTGATGGGCATACGTTAATTGTTGATGCCACTGATCCCGCATTTAATCATTTGGCAAATGGTCAGTCGCAACAAATCGCTATCACCTATCAAGTAGAAGATGGCCATGGTGGAAGTACGCAACAAACCGCCACGCTTACGATTGCCGGGACAGATGATAAAGCCACACTGGTTTCTAATGTCATTCAGCTCACTGAAACACAAGCGCTGGATAGTGAATTTAAATTCTATAGAGGCCAGCTTCAGCTAATTGACCCTGATAGTGGTGATAACACTCAGTTTGTTTTTAGCGGGAAGTATTTAGGCCAAGGGGTTGAGCCTGGTCACCTTGATGTTTGGCCTAATGGCACTTATCAATTCAGATTAGAAGCTGTTACCAATCGTCATGCGGACGATCTCATTGGTAGCCTACATGCTGGCGAGTCGATGGAGCTCCCCTACGAAATCGAAACCAATGATGGTCAAAAGCTCACCATTATGGTGAAGGTGACCGGTGAAGATAACCAAGCAAAAATTGAAGTAACGCCCTACTCCAGCCTCAATAATCATGTTTACGAAGATCACACTTCCTTTGGCAATACCACTAATCAGCTCAGCAGTGGTGGCACGTTACACGTGATTGACCCCGATCACGACCAAGCTGGTTTTATTGCACAAACCATCACCACCGCCGAAGGTGGTCGGTTCAATATCAACGCAAAGGGCCATTGGTCATACGATATTGACAATGATAAAGTCCAACATTTAGGCGCAGGGGAAAGCTTCCAGCAAACCTTTACCGTTGAATCTATTGATGGCAGTGCTAAAAAAGATATCACAGTGACCGTTCATGGCACCAATGATGCGCCAATTGCCTCGGCTGAAGTGCGTTTAGCGAATGGCTTAGAAGATAGCAAAATTGTCCTCACCCCAGCACTGCTACTTGCTAACACAACTGATATCGATGATAACGATATTGGCAAATTATCCATTGAGAACCTACACGCCGACCATGGTTCGATATTAATTAATGGCGATGGCACCTTTACCTTTACGCCAGAAAAAGACTATAACGGCGATGTCCATTTTAGCTATGACGTCAAAGATGCCCACGGTGGTGTGACCCACACCGGTGCATCAACAACACTCTCGGCAGTTGGCGATGCTGCGATCTTCGCCGGAGATAAAAGCGGTCAAATAACAGAAGATCGCCACGTACAAGGTGATGCCCAACATACGATATTTGTCACTGGCGTGTTGAATGTTATCGATCCTGATGCCGGTGAAGATCATTTTTACGACACTCGTAATGCCCATGCGATCAGTGATCCCTATGGCGGTCACCTGACCATTGGAAAAGCCGGTGATTGGGCTTATTCGGTTCCCAATGCCAATATTCAACACTTAGCGGCAGGGCAAGTCGAGCAGGTTCAATATGAAGTAACGACTGCTGGCGGTGATAAGCAGGTTATTACCCTCTATGTCCATGGCACTAATGATAAACCAACAGTTTCTGAAGTTATCGCAGGTGCACATAACATTGATGAAGATGCTGCAAATGCGACCTCTGGGCAAATTATTATCAGCGATGTTGATCATAGCGATCAACATTCTGTCAGTATTGATAGCCAACATCAGCCACAGTATGGTTCTGTTACCTATAATAGCAATACACAAACTTGGGTCTACACACTTAATAACAGCAATAGCCATGTTAATGCTTTAAATAATGGTGAACAATTGACCGATAAGTTTTCTCTATTAGTCGATGATGGACACGGGGGCATTACAACTCAAGAAGTTGAAATGCGCATTGATGGACACAGCTATGTTCCACCAATGCCAACCCTAGTTGCCCCTGCAAAAATTACCGGCAGTGCAGGCAATCAGGACCTGCATGCCTCAATCGGAATTCCTCCAATTATTCACCAAGGAACGCCTACGCCAATGACAGGCTGGGGAATATCAGATCACCACGGACACTCTCTCACTGCATTACACGGTCAATTTGGTACTTTGCATGTCAATCCTGCAACCGGAGAGTTGAGTTACGATTACCAACAAACTTCATCAGGCGTCGTTAAGACACATACAGGAGGCTCTTACGGTAGTGGTACAGACGAAACCGACTCGTTTGTTTTAACCCTAGGAGGCGTTCAAAACTCACAAGTCGCGGTGCACCTACATTTGCACTCGCAATCCGTCCATGGAAACAGCGGACATCACATTGACCAAACCACACTAACTGGCATGGATTTATCGCCAATCGCTCCATCACCTCCTCCAGCACCCGGCATGAGCCAAGCGGATGAACCGGATGCCTCTTTCAGCACCCCTGATGAAGTTACTCTTAATTTTGATGAGGTGACGGCAAACCTAGAACATACAGCGATAGGCGAACACGAACAGCGTTCTGGTGCCCATGCTTACCTAGACGCTCTGGGTATTAATGCTGACTCGCCGTCTATAGATTCACCGTCACACAATGTACCAGTAGCGCATGATATCGATATCACTTTCAGTGATGCCGAGAGTGCTTATGGGGCTGAGCAAACTGACGATGGTATGAGTGATGGGCTGTCTCACCATACCGATAACCCATCTATTGATGATTCTTTACACCATCATAATGACGTTGACGGACTGCCTGACATAGACCCAAATAACTAGAACATCACCCCTTCGGTTAGATAAAAAAAGGAGCACGGCATGTGCTCCTTTTTTATGCAAGCCAGAGTGGAGGACTTTACCTCTCTCCAAACGCCACGCTAACATTGGTATAAATCGGTTTCCATAAGTATTGGAACACCGACTTCTCGCCAGTTGTGATGTCTACTTCACCCGTCATACCCGGCAGTATGGAAAAGCTTTCAGGGTTATCACGGAAGTAAGGCGTATCAACCGACACTACAACTTCATAATAGATCTCGCCACGTTCGCTTTGACTTGTGGTCGGTGAAATACTCTCTACCGCCCCTTTTAAAGCCCCAAAGCGGCTGTAATCAAACGCATCAATCTTGACTCGAGTGGGCTGCCCAACACTCACAAAACCAATATCTCTTGGGGACAAACGTGCTTTGAAGTCAGCGTTCCCTCCGACAGGCACAATTTCAACTACCGTGCCACCCGGCTGAATAACACCACCATCCTGCGTGCTTGGTATGCTTTGCACCAAGCCTTGTAGCGGTGACACTAACATAGTGTTCGTCAATTTAGCTTGGCTTGAACGAACTCTAGCATTCAATGCTGATAAATCAGATACGGCTTTAGAACGATCATCGCTCACTTTAGCTTTCGCCTCCGCCAGAAGCTGTATGATTTTTTGGTCATTACTGTCAGCTTGTCTAATCAATACCGACTTCTTACCACGAGCTTCTTCGATTTTCTGTTCGATACTGGCCAATTTTTGTCGCATTTCAAGCACACGTAAACGTGAAATGTTACCCGCTTTGTAACCCTTCTCCAGTATGTTCAACTCTTGCTTAGTCGCATTTAACTCTTTCTCATAACTCGGCAAGGCCTTTTCTACGCTACGAAGCTGCTCTGCAATTTGCTCGCTCTCTTTCTCAAGCACCACACGCTTTTGGAAGTAGAGGGCTTTTTGCGCGTTCAGCTGCGCTTTTTGTTGGCTGACGATCTCTGGGTAATCGACCTCAAACTCAGCAAGGTTAGGCTCACGTTGCTCAAGCAGCGCATTCATACGTTCCACACTGGCTAGAAGCGTCACTTGTTGGGACTTTAGCTCTTCAAGGGCGGTACGCTGGAAAGTGGCATCAAACTCAACAAGCGGCTGGCCTTTCTCTACCAACTGGCCTTCTTTAACAAGAATTTGCTTTAACTTACCGCCAATCGCACTTTGTAATACTTGCTTCTCGCCTTCCGGAATCACAGCACCTTTGGCTTTGGCGATTTCATCAACTTGAGTGACTACAGACCAAGTGGCAAAAGCAATAACACATAAGGCAACCGACCATGTGGCCAGCGCCAATGTACGAGCCGTATTTTGTGATTCAACAAGCTCACCGTAGCGCTTGCCCTTCTCGATAGATTGTTTAGTCATTAGCGACTCCTTGCTTAGACTCTGATTGTTCTTGTTGGGCTGCATTTTGTTGAGCAGACGCCTCTTGAGTTGACGGCTGTAGCTCTTGAGATAACGGTTGCTCAGATAACTGCGGTTCTTGAGAAGCTTGAGGCTCTGAAGGCTGTTCCTGCTTCGAAGACTGCTCCGGCTCTAATGGACCGGCATAAACCACTGCACCTTCATTTAATACCACCACTTTATCGGCAAGCTTGATTAAATCCGGATCGTGGGACGTGTAAATCACCGTTGCTTTTCCTTTTTTCGACTGCACAAACTCACCAAATATACGTTTAGCATTTGGGTGAGCATCAGGCACAGGATTATCCATTAAGAACATTGGGTAGTCATAAACCAGCGCTTTTGCATCAATTAGGATCTGCGCGACGCTGCCAGACAACATGTCAAAAAGGCTGTCCGGCTGAATACTGCTGATGGAAGTATCGAGCCCACCTGATAATGTCTCGAACCAACGCTTTCCGCCGACCATTTCAATTGCAGAGATCATTTTCTGATCTTCGACTTTGTGACCGTCGTTTAGCCACTCTCGAATACTCAGCGTAAGCAAATCAGGATATGCGGCTCGAATGAAACACCAGTGGCGATAAAGCTGCGGGTCGTATTGAACGAGGTTAACGCCTTCAAGCTCGACCATGCCATTTTGGATAGGCTGCAAGCCAGACAGCACTTCAATTAATGTTGATTTACCGCTCCCAGAAGGGCCGGTAATCGCGACAACTTCACCGGCTTCAATATCAAAACTCACACCATTCAAAGCGGGGCGACTCTGTTTGGGATAGCGCAGCGTCACTTGGTCTAATTTCAAGTTAGGCGCTACCACGGGTAACGGGTGATGCTGGTAACTGAATTCACGCTCAGACGGCTGAGACAAAATACGGTTCACTTGCAGCTTGGATTGATTAAAGCTATTAAAACGCATCGCGCCGTTTGCCAACACCTGAGCAGGACCCGTCACCTTAGATATCAACATCATTGAAGCAATCAAACCACCGGGCGTCATCACTTGTTCAAAAATAAGTCCTATGCCTAACCCCATCACGGCGAGTGTCGAGCCCACACCAATGAAATAGTAAATCGAGGTGTACCGACTCTGGAGAACCGATTGATTAAAGGTCACTGTTGAAGCAAGAAGATTGGCTTTTTTGAAACGTTGAATCCAGTGCTCTGAGAATCCAGCACTGCGAATAAAGGCAAGCTTGGATGACAGCTCATTAGTCATGTTTTGACGATTCGTACCTGCGACTGTCGATTGCATCGAGCGCTTGCTGCTAGAGCGTATCGAGCGTTTTGCTAGCAAGTAATAAAGGATTAAAGAGACGACTGGAACCAGTACCAACCATCCGCCTAAAACTCCTATCGCTAGTACAAAAATTAGAATGAATGGTAGGTCAAATAACGCATTTCCTAATGGCCCCGATAGCACACCTGAAATACGCTCTGACAACATCACTTGGTTTTGCTGACTAGAAGAAGCTGTTTGCTGATTTTGAGCATAGCTATTACGAAGCAGACGCTGCACGAGGGATTGAGAAATCTCACGACTTACTCGGTTGGAAACTGAAGCAAACACTCGGCTACGTAATGTTCTCAACCAACCCATCATCACAAACAACAACGCCGCGCCAATGGCGATACCTTGCAACTCATGCCCTGCATCACCACCAATCACATGGTCATAAATCGACATCGTGATGAAGGGAACAGCAAGCGCAAATAAGTTAGTGATAAAGCTGACCAATAACAATTTAGGAATGATGGGGCGAAACGCATGTAACCTTTCACCAACCCAATCAGGAGAGGCCTTCTCTAATGGTGGCCCTTCGATAACAATACAAAACTGAGGGACATCGGTGATGTCGTTATTGGCATTAAAGGCAACAAATTGCTTGGATTCCAAATGACCAGAGACCAGCTCATGTTCACCAAGTACCAGTAAGACCAATTTATGTTCACCAACTTCATCTAGGTTGGCAACCAAGCGATAAGGCAGTGCAAGCCTGTCGAACAAGGCAAACATATCGTCGATTGATTCAATGCCATTTTCATCGACCCATTGATGTGCGAACAACTGGATATTAGCATTAACTTCCAACTGCTTAAGAACGGAAAGGCTCTCGGTTTCTAAATGATTCATCACCTCTTGTCGACCGCTGGTATCTGCACGGTTGTTCGTACCTGAAGGGTTACCAATATCTAAACGATTCATACGACGGCCTCCTGATTGCTCTCGCTGTCGACCGTAATAGCTCGACTTTCCACTGTAATGATTCGATTAGCAAATTCGCGAAGCTTCGAATGGTAGCTCACCATCAGTATCGTGCGTCCTGCCGTTACTTCTTCTTCCAACACCTTAGCTAGATTCCCAAGGGCGTCTAAATCAAGTGAAGAATCCGGCCTTTCCAACATGATTATGGGTTTATCACTTGCCAATTGAGCCGCGATATTGAGCATTTTCACGTTACCCATACTCAACAAAGAAGCACTCGTATGGCCAATTTGTGTCTCTAGTCCATCGGGTAATCGAGTAATCTCTTTGGTTAAACCCAAACGCTTTGCATAGTCACTGGCGCTTTGCGTTTTCTCAGGGTCAAACCCGCACAAGTTGTCGAGAATAGTACCCGACACCAACTGCCCTTTAACGCCACAGTAGGCAGCAATATTGGTTACGGATGCGATTGAAACTGCAGCTCCGTTAATGAAGCACTCACCCGCTTTTAGATCATCAATACCTGCAATCGACGACAATAAATGACTGTTGGTGTGGCGATCCTCACTCTCTAACAAAACCAACTCACCTTTATTCAGTGTGACATCTGCATGAGAGAGTTCGCCATATCTTTCAACGGTCGCTTGCTTGATTTCCAACGTCTCAAAGTCAGATAAGTGGTTCTCAACTTGCTCAGAATCTGAAGATTCCGATAATGATAAGTCACTCAATTTTTCTATTGCCTGATTGGCACTGTGTATTGAATTAAGCTTGATTCTAACCCCAACCAGAGCACTCAAAGGCGCAACCGCTCTGCCAGATAAGATAGAACATGCCGCCAAGCCACCAGTAGTTAACTGACCATCCAACACCCACAAGCTCCCCGTAATTACGAGTAAAACTGACGTGGCTAATGCGGCAAGCTGAATACATTCTTGGGCAAAGGCGTTCTGTTCTTCTTCTCTCGCTTTAGACTGAGAGCGAACGTTATTGAGGGATTTAAACTGATTGAAGATTCGAGACTCAACAGCCTGACGTTTGATTCCTTGAATGGTTTGGCTCAGTAAAATCAAGAACGCTTTTCGCTCCTGCTCATCTTGGGAAGCTTCTTCACTTAAGCTTTTAACGCGAATAGAAGATAACCAAACGATTCCGAGAGTAATCAGCCAAACTGCCAAAGGTATCGCCACCAGCTCACCGCCGATGTAAGCCACCAAGCCCAAGAAGATCAAGGCAAAAGGCAAATCAATAAAGCCTGCAATCACACCACCGGAATACCAATCTTTGACTTTGGATACAGAACCAAGCCCCTCTTCCACGCCGCCAACACCAATGTGGCGGAGATGGCCTGATGAAGCCGTTGTCACTCTTTCAACCAAAGTTTGATAGGTCGCTTTCTCGGTATTGCTGGCCGCGGCTGACAAAAGCCAAGTACGCACAAACCGGATCAATGCTTCCATGGCAACAGCCAACGCTGCACCCGCCAACAACAAAGTGGCAGTACCGTAACTTTGGTTAGGTAAAATACGATCGTAAATTTGCAAAACCGTTAACGGAACGGCGAGAGAGAGAAGATTTATGAGTAAAGAAGGCAGTAAGACTTTCCCCACCACCCCTTTGTTTTTCATTGAACTTGCGGGCATACACAATCCTTATCCATGCTTATGAAATAAGATTGGTACACCATGTTGAGTATTGCAAGGTAACGGACTGATTTAACGTGTTTTTCAATATAAATATGACACAGATCTTTCTACACAAATCTGTGGCTATACCCGTACCTTAAAAACGCTCCTTACAAACGCTCGTTACAAGTGCTCCTTACAAACAATTGTCGTAATCCGTTATCGCCTGCTTTAACTTTGAAAAGTCTGAGTTACATAAATACGGTTTCAGCGCTTCAAATTTATCTGAGGGCCACTCGTATATTTTGAATGACATGAGTTCGTCAATAACGGACTCATCAAAGCGGTATTTGACGACTTTAGCTGGAGAACCACCGACAATGCTGTATGGAGCGACGTCTTTAGTCACCACACTATTCGCTGCAACCACAGCGCCTTCGCCAATCGTCACACCGGGCATCACCATCGCTCTCATGCCTAACCACACCCCATCTTCAATGTGAGTGTCACCTTTGCCAATGTAGGCATCGTCGATTACATCCATAAATGGATACAGCGAAAACCAATCAACTCTGTGGGTATGGTTGCCACCCATTAAAATCACAACCTCTGCGCCAATGCAGACATAATCGCCGATATGGAGTTCGTCGATTTCCCATCGAGGCTCCCACTGGCGGCTGACGTCGTCGCCATGTAAATAACGGACGACAGATTGCTCGAACCCATTATCCCAGCAATCGCTGTAATAACTGTGTTGACCTTTTACGTGAATATTGGGGTTGGTTACGACTTCATGCAGCAACTCGAATTTGGACCAATGCTTCTTTTGCATTTTTACCTCTGAATGATCTATTAAGTTTTATTCGTTAACTATCAAAATGTTCGACGATGCAAATCCAAGGTGCACAAACTAACGCCCTATAAACACAGGGTTCACTGGGATGAATAGTGAGTATCACGCTTAAATCATAGCAATATCGCTAAAACTAAAGAGACGTCAGTGGATTCGAGGTTGCTTAAGAAGAGGAAGTAGTTTCAAAGTTTGCTCAGTTTTTATCGATAACTTGGTTGGATAATTTACAGGCGTAGTGTAACTGTTTAGTCGCGCCAATTTGACAGGAAGATGTGATTAATAAGGTTTCAAATTTCGTTTCGTGGAATACGGAATGAACAAGAGCCTGCGCGATTACACAGGCTCAAACTTAGACTCAGCTATAAACTTCGGAGCTCGCTTGGAGCTGGGCTCAGCGACTACATGCGTGCAAGCTGTACTTTTCTGTCTTTATTCACCACGCAGAAGTTACCGCGCTTAGTACGACACTTAGAGCATCGTTCGCATTCAACAGGGCTTCTATCCCCTTCCTTCCAACGCTTCACTAAATGGGGTTCAGAAAGCAGCGGTCTTGAAAGCGCGAAGTACTCAATGCCCGTGTTGTTTGCAATCGCTTCGATAGCATCAAAATCCGTTAGACCACCAACCGTGATCACTGGGATATTAACGTCTTGGCTAATCGCGTGACCATACTCATGGAAGTAGCCTTCAGCTTGAATGGTAAAACCATCGTGCGACTCGCCAATCATAGTGTCTGCTTTGCCATGAATATTGCCTGACACGACAATGCCATCCACACCCACTTGTTCAAGCTTTTTACAGACAATACGTGTTTCCTCAAAGGTGACGCCACCTTCAAAAAACTCGGATGCCGTGAGCTTAACTAAGATAGGGAAATCATCACCCACTAGCTTACGTGTCGCGGTATAGATCTCTAACAAAAACCTCATGCGGTTTTCTAAGTTACCGCCGTACTCATCTTCACGTTGGTTGTAGTAAGGGCTTAAGAACTGATTAATCAGGTAAGTGTGAGCAGCATGAATTTCAACGCCATCAAAGCCTGATTTTTGTGCTCTCAAAGACGCTTGAGCAAACGCATCAACAATGTAGTCGATCTCGTCTGTGGTCATCGCTTTGCCTAGAGTTTGAGTTCCTTTTTCTGGAACCTCACTTGGTGCGTAGATTACTCGCTCGCCAAGGTCATGCGTGGTTTTGGTGCCACCATAAGCCAACTGCATCACGATTTTAGAGTCGTTGTCGTGCACCAGTTGAGTCAGCTTTTGATACTCTTCAATGAATGAGTCGTTATACATACCCATCATGCCTGCATTCGGCTTTTCTTCTTCAACTATGTTCGCGTAGCCCGTCACGATCAGGCCGACTTCACCTTGAGCCAACTCTTCATAGATAGCGTACAGTTTATCTGTCATATGCCCATCTTCGGTGGCCATATTTTCCCACGTTGCACTTCTCATGAAGCGATTCTTTAGTGTCATCTTGCCAATGTGGGTTTCTGTAAACAAAGTGCTCAAGTGTCTTCCTCTCAAAATCGTGTTACGCAAGTTACCCATTAAGCATGGGCACTGATTCAGGCGGATACTACAGAGAATAAGGCAGCGAAAACTTAATCTAGATTAAGAGAGCGGCACTCTCATGTGAGAAAGATATAGAAAGCATCAAAAAGAGATAAAAAAGATTGGAGAAATGGTAACAAAAGAAAGTCGCTAAGTTTTAATAAGCGACTTTGTTCAATTTAATCTGGACTAAGTCAATGGTTCTTACGAGAGGTGTCCACCTGCGAATTTCTGCCTGCTAACAGTTATTTGAACTCATAGGTGTAAGACGCGCCAACACTGTTATTTTCACCGAAATCGTCCTCAGCAAAAATAGTGAAGAAGTTGAATGATTGAGCGTCACTCAACTTGTAGCTAGCACCGACGCCTGCCCAATACCCTGAATAATCATCAGACCCCATTGAACCGCCACCGAAGCCCATAATCGACCACTCATCCGTAATCGTTTTTAAACCAAAGGCACCAATGTAGCCACCATGTGTTGAACTCGGCATCAATACATAATCAGAGCCAACGTTATCATCATCGAAAACCGCCACTTCGCCATCATTATAACTGTAGCCAGCCATAGGGAAGATTTGCCAACCGAACGGCTCAATGTCGAAATAACTCAGTGGTATAAATGTGCCAATACTGTAGTTGTTCTTATAAGCATCGTTGTCATATTCAGAACGGCTAAAGTTGAAGTTAACAATACCCATAGGCAACAGCCATGAGCCGCCTATTCGCCATTCTTCGCCATCTGCGTTAACACGAGCATTGATCATTCGTGCTTCATCAAGCCCAATAGACCCAGAGAACTGCAGATCTTCGTTATAAGCAACGCCAGCTTTGGTTACGATTTTAGTCGGATCATCAGGGTGCTTCTCTTCAGCAAAAGCACCCGTTGAAAATAAAGACACTAAAGTAATGATTAGTAGATTACGTAATGTCATTAGAAGGTCGCGCTAACACCAACAAAGTGGATACGGCCATCGAACGAACCATTCAACAGATTAACTTGACCAAATCGACCATATCGATCCATCTCAACTGAACCCAAATCAGCGTATTCATAGAACACATCAATTAAGATGTCGTCCCAGTAGGTAGATGCGCCAACTGAGTAGCGGTACTGTTCACCCACAGGAAGGTCAACCCATTGCATTGACGGATCGTCTTGCGGAGAAGTTTCGTAAGAGAAGCCAGCTTTCAAACGCCAGTCTGAATTCAATTGATAATCCGCACCTACCGCAAATTTCCAAACGTCATCCCAGTCACGCTCAATCGGAACACCATTAATTGGACTTCCTGCTATTCCAAAATCAAGAACGGTTGTATCCCATTCACTCCAACGATGGAACTGAATACTAGCAAGCAGGTCAAGTTGAGAGTTCAAAGCATAGCTCGCACTGACATCGATGATTTCAGGTAAAGCAATATCAGTTGATAATGAATTCAATACGCCTTGGTTAATAACGCCATTTACATCATTGTTAAACTTATGCTCTAGCTTAGAACGGTAACTTGCGCCCAGCTTAAGTTTATCTGTCGGTGTGTACATTACGCCAAGGTTATAGCCGTATGCCCAGTCAGTATCTTGCTTCGCAGTAAGCATTGACGTTGTTTGTTGGAATGCAGCCCAACTTAATTGTACACCCGCCCCAACCGACCACTGGTCATTCAGTTGGTAACTCAGTGATGGATTCACTTGCATCGCAGTAAGCGTAATATCTTGAAGTAAAAGATGACCTGCCCATTCGTTACCGTAATCAAGGCTAGAGCCGCCAACAGCGCCAAGCGCGATACCAAGGTGTAATTTGTCTGTGACTTGATGAGCGTGGAAGGCACCAAATGACGGCATTACGGAATGAGCTTTACCATCTGGATTACCACCGTTATCTTGATACTTCATTTCAAGATCGAATGCCATGGTGTTGATGGTCGTTTTGCTTTCGCCCATGTGAGACATAGTGGCAGGGTTTGTCCACATCGCCGCTGCAGATCGAGTGTAAACACCATCACCAGCGCCAGTAGTACCAGCGTTGGCAACGACAGCTTCTTGCAAAAACAGGCCACTTGCGAATGCATTTAAGCTCGTAAAAATTGCAGTGGCAGCTAGAGAGTAAGTAAAAGTTTTGTTCATCAGAGCGCTCATTTAGCCTTAGACATTAAATTGCTCTAAGGTTACCGCAAAGCTCAATAAACAAAGGGAATATCCATTATTCCTGTACAAGCGCTATTTAAACTTTCTGGCGACGTAAGGGCGTAGTTTGTCTCGATGAATTTCACGTTGAGCAGCAATCGCCCTGTTCTTACCTAACCCAACCTTTATCTGATACCAAGTTTCGCAGAATACAGCCATGCCCGGGCTTGACCACCAAGTCTTGTTGTAGAGCTTCTTGTTAGCAGCGACGACATCTGGCGACCGATTCGCACACTCAAGTGCCAACGCATAGGCTTCAGCGTAAGGATCTTCGGCAATCTTGGTCACCAACCCATATTCTTTAGCGGTTTCACAGTCGATCACTTTGGCCGTCATCGCCATTTCAAGGGTGTGATCTTTACGCATCAGCTCTCTAAAAGCGATAGCGCCTCCCATGTCTGGAATCAGACCCCACTTTGCTTCCAATATAGAGAAGTTCGCATCCGGGCTAGCAATTCTAAAATCACCCCCACTGACCAATTGCAGGCCGCCTCCCCAACAACGACCATGAATCGCAAAAATGACAGGGCATGGAATATCTCGCCAACCCAATGAAAAGCGTTGTGCAGCGTTAGGCAATGTCGGTAGCCATTTAAACAAGAGCTTCATCGCCCCAGATTTACTGGTTAATAGGGACTTAACATCAAGCCCTGAACAAAAATCAGAACCCTCACCTTTTACTATTACGGCACGAATCTCGGTGTTCTTTTTCAGCTGAGTCACCATGTTATTCACGCCTTGAAACATTGCCATATCAATAGCATTGAGCTTATCGGGTCGATTCAACACAACCGTCGCAATTTGGTTTTCATCGATAGAACAAGTAATACGATCGAGGTTTGGCATGGTGGCTACCTTATCAGTGGTCAGACCTTTAGGTTATACATTTTATTAACATATGCCAAACTTGCACATTAAGAAGCGAGACCTGTGTTGCTTAACGTCTTTCCCTTTACACAAATGACATCAACAAAAAAGCAGTGATGGATCGCTCCATTCACTGCTTTTCATCCGTAGCTTTTATCGCCAATGGCTTTGATTGCCAGTAGCTTTGATTAGCAATGGCTTTCGGTCATGAGCAAAACCTATGTTCTTCGAGATTTCAGTAGCAAGAAGATAAAGTAGCTGCCAGCAATAATGGAAACTAACGTCCCTGCCGCAAGCTGCGCTCGGAACACTACCACTTGCCCTAAGCAGTCAGAAAATAGCATATATTCTGGTAACTTAAACCAAAGCGCTGAACATTAAAAAGGCCATTGAAATTCATCATTTCAATGGCCTTCTCGTTCCTACTAGCCAGGCAGCTAGCTAATTACCTAAGCAACTAACTGAGCTGAGACTCTCTCGCTTCTTGGCTACTGAAACCACGCAAAATGTTAAACAGGGTAATCAATGTGAACAGCATGATAACGAGCGATAAATGCCACGCTTCCCCTAACCCTAACTGAACCAGGCCCATACTCACAATTGAAGACACCACCATCTGCCCGCCACCAGACATCGCAGCCGCCGCGCCAGCGTTCTTCTTATAAGGCAACATCACTAACGCCTGAGCACAAGGTAACGCAATACCATTACCAAGGATCATCAAGAACTGGCCAAGCATGAGATACAAAGGTTCGAGTGGACAGAAGAACAGCCACAAGGCCGCAGCAACGTGCAATACAGGTGTGCATAACAGAGTTTTCTTGTTACCCAGCATAGGGCGAATACGGTTACATAAGCCTGTTCCGCCAAGCATGCCTAATGCTGGAATCACCGCCCACATCGCGTATTCATCTGACGTCATACCAATCTGGTTTTGCATGATAAATGGCATCACCGACACAGTGGTGATCATCAAGCTAAAGTTAAGCCAACCGATACTCGCAAAGCTCATAAAATAACGAGAAGTGAGTAACTCTTTATATTGAGAAACCATTCTCTTAGGCGAAGGGATCGCCGAAACCTGAGTGACGGTTTCCTTAAATTTGAACGCTAACACCACCCAAGCTAATGAGACATAGCCAAGTAGCGAGATAAACACCATGCTCCAGCCAAAATGGAAGTTAATGAATCCACCGATAACGGGCGCGATCAAAGGTGTTATAGACGCAACCATAGCAATGTAAGACATCGCCAAAGGCAAGTCTGCCCCACTGAATCTGTCTCGCGTAGAAGCACGAGCAAGTACCGCGCAACAACCGGTTCCTAAGCCTTGCAGGAATCGCCCCATCACCATGCTAGTAAACGAATGGCTGAAGAAGATGATCATCAATAACCCAAGCATGGCAATCAACAAACCGCTTAGCAGTACCTTCTTGCGTCCCAAAGCATCGGAAATAGGGCCATAAATAAACTGGGAAGGGCCAAAGCCTAATAAATACACACTCACCAAAAGCTGAGCTTGCTCTAGCGAGACATCAAAATCTTTTGCGATCCAAGGTAAAGAAGGAAACACCAAGCCCATACTGAGCTGGCCGATACTGATGACCAAGCACGCAAGTAAGATCGATTTAAAATCAAATCCACCACTCATCGTTTAATAGGTCCGTTCGAAGAAAAATCGTGCGTATCTAACTCACAACATAAAAACTGAGAAAATAGCGAAAATGCTGCTGGTGAGTTGTTCATAATGCTCCGACGGGATCAAATAGAGAAAGGCAGAGTAAACATACGTGAGCTTGTATAATCATACAATAGGCGTTCAACTAAATATGTGAATAGTCACTTTTCAGCAACCTCGGCTTTCCGCCAATCGGTCACAAGCGCTAGACTAACACTAGATGCTCATAATCAAGGGATTTCAATGAACACTCATCACCGTATTTTTTCATGTGCTTTGGCGCTGCTTGCCTCTGGTCCTATAACGTCAGCCTTTGCATGGCAGGCAGAGAAGATCACCGACGGACTCGTGATCCCTTGGGGACTGGCTTATGTCAACGATAAGTCCATGTTAGTCACAGAAAAATCAGGCGTCATTAAACATGTCGATTTAAAAACAGGCGATCAAAACACACTGTTCAGGCTGCCCAATGTATGGGCGAAAGGCCAAGGTGGATTATTGGATATCGCACTCTCCCCTTTTGAAAACGGAAAGTTCTACGTCACTTACAGTAAAGACGTCGATAGTGAAGGCGTAACGACACTGGCTTCTGCTAATTACAGCAATAATGAAGTCACCAATTGGACAGATGTGTTTGTATCTAAATCTAGAACGGACACCGGACGTCACTTTGGTAGCCGTATCACCTTTGATGATAGCCACCTGTATTTTTCAATCGGCGACCGTGGTGATCGAGACAACGGCCAAGACACCATGACTCACGCCGGATCAATATTACGACTGAATGCCGATGGAAGCACACCAAGCGATAACCCATTCACGGATAACAACAAAGTGCTCAATGAAATTTGGAGCTTTGGCCATCGTAATCCACAAGGTCTGTATTACGATTTCCCGACTCAAAAGCTTTGGTCGATTGAACACGGCCCTCGCGGTGGTGATGAAATTAACCTAATAAAAGCGGGTGCCAACTATGGGTGGCCTGTCACCTCACACGGAAAAGAGTATTGGGGCCCTATCAGCGTTGGCGAATCGGAAACCAAAGATGGTATTGAAGCGCCAAAAAAAGTCTATGTTCCTTCAATCGCTCCGGGCAGTTTGCTTGTTTACCAAGGAGACAAATACCCAGAGCTGAAAGGCAAACTGCTGGCTGGCGCACTAAAACTTACTCACATCAATATTGTGACAGTCAATGAACAAGGTGAGGCAATCGAGGAAGAACGCATTTTAGAGGACTTGGGCGAAAGGATAAGAGACATCGAAACTTCACCAAACGGAGACATCTTCTTCAGCACTGATAATGGCAACCTGTACCGCTTGAAAAAGTAGCCGAGACCTCGTTCAAGTAAAGGCACTTACCTTACAACGACATTTATAAATATAAGCCGTTAAAAGTGGGCTCAACGCCCAGTTAGCGGCTTTAAATTTGCAAAAATGAATGCGCTAAAACAGTGCATTGACTCCAAATTCGTCATCAATTTCGACCTCCTTTTTCACAAAAACTACAACAAATCACCATACAGCTGTAACTCCATGATATTTAAGGAATGCAAAGTTTGACTACCCCCAAGTTTCTGCAACCTTTCCCTATGTATTCGATTGACTATCCCCTGATTTGATTTAGACTCGTTCCCGGCTAGAAAGAAAGTTCTTTGTATATAAACATTTCGTTGGATTACTAGTAACCCCGTTGTGTTGTACGCAATAGCAATAAACTTTTCCGCGCTATCAGTGCCACAATTGGCTCAAAATAAAAATTTAATTTTAGGATATCATCATGTCTAACACAGTTACTGGTACAGTAAAATGGTTCAACGAAACTAAAGGCTTCGGCTTCATTCAACAAGAAAACGGCCCAGACGTATTCGCACACTTCTCTGCTATCACTGGCGACGGTTTCAAAACTCTTGCTGAAGGCCAAAAAGTTGAGTTCGTAGTATCTCAAGGTCAAAAAGGCCCACAAGCTGACAGCATCAAAGTACTTTAATTTAGTATTTTAAAGCTTTCTAAAAATAGCCAGCCTCTGCTGGCTATTTTTCTACCCGCTATTCAGAGATTTAAGGTAATATTCCCCTTCACTATTTCTACCTAAGACACCCTCTCAATGGCTCTTAAACCGACAATCTATAAGTTTCGTATCTCTTTAACCGATATGAATCGCGACTATTACGACTCTTTCAATCTAACGGTTGCACAACACCCTTCTGAAACAGAACAGCGAATGATGGCTCGAATCATGGCTTTCTGTATCAATGCGTCTCCTGAACTTGAGTTCACTAAAGGGTTGTCTAGCATTGAAGAACCCGATTTATGGCAAAAGTCGTTAGACGATCAAATCCTAGAATGGGTTGATGTAGGCGAACCTGATCCAGAGCGTGTTAAGAAGGCAACTCGCCTATCTAAATCAGTACGCGTATTCAGCTTCAACACTAAATCAAACGTTTGGTGGGAGCAGAACAAAGGTAAATTCGGCTACCTAAAAGCTCAGATCGTTCGTCTAGACAACGATGGTATTGAGCAGCTAGCAGCGATGACACAACGTACGATGGATCTTTCAGTCATGCTGACGGGTAACTCTGCTTTCATTAACAGCGATACTCAATCGGCAGAAGTAACGTGGGAAGAGCTACAGAGTAATGACTGAGCGTCCAACCCCGAATAATTCGCAAACAGCAGCTAGCCAGCTAGAAGAAGCCAAGCAACAAGCCGACGCGCAGCAAGAAATCAAAGCTAAACAACAAGCTAGAACCAAGCTTCACCAGTGTTTAAAAGAAGCAGGTTTAGGTTCAGTCAAAGCGCTCTCGACAGGCTACGAGAAAGAGCTGTCGTCATTTATTGATGAAAACCACGCTTTGTTTAAACACGCTTGCGAGAACAAGCCGGAGAACTCTGCACGTCAGACGTTGCTTGGCTTGCTAACCAAGGAACATATCGATGCAAGCTATCGCTTTGAAAGCAATAAAGAAGCGAATGAGGCGATGCAAAATGTATTCGATAATACAGTGGGAACTGAGCACAGCGACAAGTTTCAAAACTCTAACGCTCAACAGTTAAAACTAGTCACGCATTTGTGGTTGTTCATTCAAGGACGACTAGGAATGGATTACAGCCTAGCCAATGATCACGCAGCTGTAGCCGCTACGCTACTGTCTCGTATATCGAGAAGCAGTGATGATGAGATTCGCGTAGAGTTCATGGCGAGTTTTTACGATGGTTTGAGCATCTATCAAGCCGAGAACAAGCCATCCGGTATTGTTCACCACTTAAAGCGTTTGTTTAACCTTTCTTAAGCACTCCACCAGCGACTGATTCTAGTTACGCTCTATATGCTTTCAACAAACGTTAAGATATAGAGCGTGCTTTTTCTGCTTGGCCGCAACAGATTCCCTATTACGTTCATTCTTCACTTTAGGGAATAACAGCATTCTCAGCCATTACAGTTGACTTCATTACAGGCGTAAAAAAGCCCCGCATAAAGCGAGGCTTAGAATATATTTCAATGAACATCAATTTACAGAGGCTAAATTGAATTCATCTAATAATGCAGTGAATCAACGCAGGCCGTGTAAGAACTCGTGGCGCGTTGCTGGGTTTGATCTGAAGATACCGCCTAGAGCTGTTGTTGTCGTTTCGCTGGTTGCATCCATTACACCGCGAGATTTCACGCAGTAGTGAACCGCATCCATGGTTACAGCAACGTCATCGGTTTCGAGTAGCGTTTGCAATGCAACAAGGATCTGCTGCGTCATACGCTCTTGAACTTGTGGGCGCTGAGCAAAGAATCGAACAATACGGTTAATCTTTGAAAGACCAATGATTTTTCCACGCGGGATATAAGCGACCGCAGTCTTACCATCAATCGTCACTAAGTGGTGCTCACAAGTACTGGTCACGGTAATGTCTTTTACTCGTACCATCTCACGAACGCCCATCTTGTTTTCGATTACCGTAATTTTAGGGAAATTGGCGTAATCCAAACCAGAGAAAATTTCATCCACGTACATTTTAGCAATACGTTGCGGTGTTTCTTCCAGACTATCGTCCGTAAGATCAAGTTCAAGGAGAGTGAGAATCTCACGCATATGGTGTTCGATTCGTTCCTTTTTCTCTTCTCGGCTAACCTGGTTTGGACTCATTGGTGTCTCTAAACCACGGCTTGCTAGCGCATCTTTAACCAACTTCGCTGATTCGCTAAGACCTGACATTGAACTTCCTCTTTTATTACCCCTTCTGGATGGCAAACAAGGATACTCGGAATTTTGAATAAATACACCCATATTTTAAGGGAGGTCATTATTTACGGGGCTTAAACTGTGCTAGAGTGGCTAGAATTTCGTTGGCGAACCATCATGATTTGATAACTATTGAATCCCTATTGCCAACCGCCAAATCAAAATAATAACGATCAAAGGATTTCAATTATGGGCTGTTGCGACGCTCCGGGCTTGATGCCAATTGAAGAAGCACTAGATAAGCTGCTATCACCAATTCAACCTATTCAAACGACCTTATCACTGCCATTAGCAGAAGCATTGGGTTACGTACTTGCTGAAGATATTCTATCCCCTATTTTCGTCCCTCCTTTTGATAACTCAGCAATGGACGGCTATGCACTGCGCTTAGCAGACCTAGAGAACAGTAAAGTGCTGCCTTTAGCGGGCAAGTCCTTTGCAGGTCAACCTTTTGAAGGTGAATGGCCAGCAAACACCTGTATTCGCATTATGACTGGCGCAAAGATCCCGGAAGGTTGTGACGTCGTAATCATGCAAGAAAACACGGCTGAAACTGACGCTGGCATTGAGATTCAGCAAGACGACATCAAGCTGAACAATAACATTCGCCCTACCGGTGACGACATCAAGCAAGGCGATATCGTTCTTAGCCGTGGCGAACGTTTAACACCTCGTGACATTCCAATGATTGCTTCGCTCGGTGTGAGTCATGTAACTGTGGCACACAAACCTAAAGTCGCTTTCTTCTCTACTGGCGATGAGCTCAAGCCATTAGGTCAGCCTCTTGAAGATGGTCAGATCTACGACAGCAACCGCTACGGTATCAAACCACTGATTGAAGCGTTTGGTTGCGAAGCAATTGACCTAGGTATTATTCCTGATTGCCCTGCAACGCTTAAAGAAACCTTTGTAAAAGCGCAAGAACTGGCAGACGTAGTTGTCACTTCTGGTGGCGTAAGTGTCGGCGAAGCTGATTACACCAAAGACATTCTTGAAGAGCTTGGCGAAATCGGCTTTTGGAAACTAGCAATCAAACCAGGTAAACCATTCGCATTTGGTGAGCTAGACAACGCTTGGTTCTGTGGCCTACCGGGTAACCCAGTGTCTGCAATGATGACTATGTATGTGTTAGTTCAACCTATGCTGGCTAAACTTGCCGGTCACACTGCGTGGACAGCACCAGAATCGATTCCTGCGATCACTAAATCTGCATTCAAAAAAGGCCCAGGCCGTACTGATTATCAACGTGGTATTTACTCGATTGAAAACGGTCAGTTTGTAGTAGAAACAACCGGTAACCAAAGCTCTGGCGCTTTCCGCTCAATGAGCTTAGCAAACTGCTTTGTGGTACTAGAGCGCGAACGTGGCCGTGTTGAAGTCGGTGAAACGGTTCAGATTCAACTGTTTAACTCCACGCTTTACTAACGAGGCTTGCTGATGGAAATACTGTCTGACGCAGAGATGCTTCGTTACAATCGCCAGATCATTCTCAAACAGTTTGATTTTGAAGGTCAAGAAGCGCTGAAACAGAGTTCAATCTTAGTGTTAGGTGCGGGTGGTTTAGGCTGTGCCTCTGCTCAATACCTTGCGACTGCGGGAATTGGTAAGCTAACACTGATCGACGATGATATTGTCGAGCTTTCAAATTTGCAGCGACAAGTACTTCACACCGATACTGATATTGGTAAGAAGAAGGTCGATTCTGCCGCTGAATCTTTGCAGGTATTGAACCCGCATCTGACGATTGAAACTGTCGAACACAGGCTTGATGACGAGGCACTTGGCAAGTTAATTGAAGCACACTCGCTTGTTCTTGATGCCAGTGACAACGTCGAAACGCGCAATCAGTTGAACCGCTTATGTTACGCATCTAAAACGCCTTTAGTTTCTGGTGCTGCGATTCGCATGGAAGGTCAGATTAGCGTATTCACTTATCAAGATGAAAATGCACCTTGCTACCAGTGCTTGAGCGCTCTATTCGGCAACGCTGCTCTAAGCTGTGTTGAAGCCGGTGTGATGGCACCTGTTGTTGGCATGGTTGGCGCGGCTCAGGCTTTGGAAGCTATCAAGGTTATTGCCGGGTTTGGACAACCAAAGCAAGGCAAGCTTTTGATTCTCGATGCCATGTCTCACAGCTGGCGTGAAATGAATTTAATGAAGATGCCTAATTGTTCGGTGTGTGGATAAGCTAAATCATATCCCCTCTTATCGAAAACTTAAGCCTTGACTATATGTTGGGGCTTTTTTATATCTCAACGTCACCATCTCAACTCGCTTTATCAATTTGAAATACTCTATGAGAGATTAGTTTCATTTGAGTTCTCATTTTGAGAATACAATAAAAAAATCAGCACCACAAAATATAATCGTTAAAAATCAACATGTTAAATTTGGCACATAACTTGTAACTGTATCTGTACCTTCCATCACAAGGATGTAGATATGAGAATTACAACGTTAAGTTTGCTATTAAGTGCCCCTCTAGTCGCCAACGCAGCGCCATTCGATACCTGCCCTAGTCAAGCATACCTCTTTCAGTCGAAACCCGTTGAAGTTTGGGGTGTAAACCTAGTAACAGGTTCAACCACACTGTTAGAAGACGATACGGGTATGAATGCCAATATCAATGGTGTCGGTTTCGACTTTCAAGACAGATATATTTATGGCTATGACACCACCAACAAACGTTTAGTGCGTCTTGGTCAAGACTTCCAAGCAGAAGTTATCAATACCAGTGGCTTACCAACCGATCACACTTTCTATGTCGGCGACGTCTATGACCATGTTTACTACTTGTATCGTACAGGTAAGGGACTATTCACTGTTGACCTCTCTCCTTTAGACTCTGATCCGAATGCGACCGTCACGGTCAACAAAATCGCAGGCAGCCCTGCAACTGTAAAACTGACTGATTTTGCTTTCCATCCAAGTGATGGCTCTTTATATGGCATCGACAATAACTCGGGTGGCTTGTACAGCTTCAACCCAACTACAGGTGCAGAAACCTATATTGGTGATACCGGAGAAACAGGGACGTTTGGCGCAGGTTATTTTGATGTAAACGGCTACTATTACGTATCTCGAAATCAAGACGGTAAGATCTACCGTATCAACCTATCCCCAGATAACGCTGCAAACATCGCTGCAGGTGTCGTTCCTGCTGTAGAGTTCGTATCGAATGGCCCTTCTTCGAATCAAAATGATGGTGCTCGCTGTGCGAATGCGCCTGTCGTAGATGAAGATTCCAACATCGACTTCGGTGACGCTCCAGATACCTATCTAACGTTATTAGCAAGTAACGGTCCTCGACATGAACTAGATGGCGTGACTTGGTTAGGTACAGACGCGCCCGACGCCGATCTTGACGGCTACGTAACACCGCAATCGGATGAAAGCGTGGGTATTGATGATGAGTGGGCGAACGGTGGTATCGGTTTTGTAACCGCACTTGAAGCTGGTCTTGATTCAAAAGTGGTGATTGAGGCTTCAACAACCGGTTACCTTTCGGCTTGGATAGATTGGAACCAAGATGGCAGTTTCGATGGCGACAACGAGCAAGTGTTTACAGATTACGCGCTCGATGCTGGTGAAAACGATCTGTTCCTAAATGTCGATATCAACGCTCTGACCGGTACGACGTGGGCTCGCTTTAGATTCAGTCAACAAACCAACCTAAGTTACTTTGGCGGTTCAACCTCTGGTGAGGTGGTCGATATTCAAGTCGATGTTCTTAACGATGGTGCCACTGCTCGTTACTTCCCAAGTGCTTCTGGTTACGCAACGCTCGCGTACGAAGATAACTGGCCTTATAAAGCTGACTACGACATGAACGATGCTGTTCTTATGTATCGTATTACTGAAATCCTTAAAGATGGAAAAGTCGTTAAATCAACTATCGACGGCCGCCTAGCTGCTGTCGGGGCATCGTACAGAAATGGTTTTGCTGTTCGACTTCCTAACCTCGACCCGAGCTTGGTGAGTAGTGGTAGCTCTTACATGAAACACAACGGCGTATTCACTGACCTTGACCTAGAAGATGGACGTAGCGAAGCAATCTTTGTTATCGCCAATGACCTGACAGAAAAAATCAGCACTGGCTGTACCTTCTACCGCACCAGTAATGGATGTAAAGAAGATGAGCAGTTCTCGTTCCAAATTGGTATTACTTTAGCCGGTGACGGTGTGAGTACTGGCAGCTGGACCGATATGCCTTACGACCCGTTCATCTTCGCAACGCCTGGGTATTATCATGGTGAAAACCTACCTCTACATCCAGGACGCAGCTGGGAGGTTCACTTGCCAGACCAAGCTCCAACCGAAGCATTTGATACCACTAACCTCTTTGAAGCTGGTTTAGGCGTCGATGACAGTAATCCATCAACAGGTAAATACTTCAAAACAGTAGAAAACCACCCTTGGGCTCTCATAGTAACTTCGGATGACGAATGGGAGTGGCCTCTAGAGTACGTCGATATTGTTACCGCTTACCCAGAGTTTAAAGAATACGCAGAATCCGGCGGTGAAACGAACCAAACATGGTACCAATCACCTGCAGACAACCAACGTTACGAACCATAAGGAGAGACGTTATGACTATTCACACTAAACAATATCGAGACAATCATTGCGTTGATTCAAGCCGCAATCTCTCTGAGGAAGAACGTATGTCTGTACAAAACACTTGGAACATGAAGAAGTCACTAGCCGTTATTTTAGCTGCAGCTCCATTAGTATTAGCCGGCTGTGGGGGCGGCGGCGGTGGAGGCGGAAGTGCATCTACTCCATCGCCATCTACACCCTCGACACCTGCAACCCCGTCGACTCCGGTAACAGCAACACCATCGCCGTCTCCCGTGACAGGTGCGGTAGCAGCGCAAAGCTATACGATGAGTGATTTAGTGGTACCTGACGGCTTTGACTACAGCTCTGTTGAACAATTTGATCTCGACATCGACATCAGCAGTATTTCGACAGACCGTTCTTTTGTGACCGTTTATAGCCGATTTAGTACAAGAGATGACTCAACCTTGAAGCCGGATTATTCCAGTAAAGTCATTGCAGGCCCATTAGATAATGGTGTGTTCGCCTCCAACTTTGCAGCACCGGTAAACCATGAAGCACTCTTGATAGAGATTTGGTTCTACGATGGTCAACCTCCATTACAACAAGTGGTTTCCAGCGGCGATTCTCAGATTGTCTGGCAGTAAGCCGTTTAACAGCAGGTAACTTGTCGTCAGCGAGGTCTATGACGAAACCGATTCAAAATTGATTGTTTGTAAGTAGAAAGTGAGCAGAAATGCTCACTTTTTTATTTTCGCCGATGAGCGGTTAATTCAGATTTCTTAGCCAGTAACATTCACTTTACCGCCAATCTCACTTATATTTTCAATATAACCTTCAAAGACTTACTCTCATGAAACAGTTAAAAATAGGTCTATTTATATTGATGTGCGGTGTGGGGGTGCTATTGGCCCTCTCCTATTTCCCGCTAACATCTGAGACGGGACAACGCATTCAAGCCAAAGTAATTTCGAACACGCTCACTCAGTCCTTAGATGGGCACAGGCGTTATCTTACGGTTCAGACAAAAGATAATGACGTATTTCGGGTCTCTATTGCTCCAACCACAGACTGCCCTATTGATTCTGTGGTCGCGCTTGATACATTAAACAATCAAATAACCGGACAAAGCAGTTATCAGTTCATCCACTGTCGAGCTGCACAGTAGTAATCGATGCAACAACTGTATTCATAAAAGCAACAGTAATCTCTCTAACAACAAGAATCGCTCTACCACTGTATTCGCTAAAACAGTAAGAATCGCTAAAACAACAAGAATGGATATAACAATAATGAATCAGCCACTCATCTCACCACAACAACTTCAACAACGTTTGCTAGCAGAAGACAATATCATCATCCTCGACGCCAGCATCGAATTTCAAATTCCAAGCGAGTCAGAAAAGATCAAAGGACAAATGATTCCTGGTGCTATTCGTTTTGACTACGACAAAGACTTTTGTAACAAGCACACTCTGCTTCCTCACATGTTTCCGAGCGAAAAACACTTCAACACTCGCACAAAAGAAATTGGCATCAATCAAGACAGTACGATTGTGGTTTACGATAACTCCGGAACCTTCGCTTCTCCTCGTGCGTGGTGGATGTTTATGGCAATGGGACACAACGACGTATTCATCTTAGATGGCGGTTTGCCAGCTTGGATCGAAGCCGGTTACGCGACCGAGACTGACTATCGCACCGAAGTAAAAGCGGGCAATTTTGAAGGCCATATTCAAGACAACTACTTTGTCAGTGCTCAGCAGATTGAAGGTTACTCAACTGACAAGAGCGCAAACATTGTAGATGCTCGTTCTCAAGCTCGTTTCGATTCAGAAGTTCCTGAACCACGTGAAGGCTTGCGTAGTGGCCATATACCGAATTCTATTTGCCTACCATTTGCCCAAGTACTCAAAAACGGCAAGTTAAAGTCCCAAGAAGAGCTTATTGATATCTTTTCAACGCTAGAATTAACGCCTTCTCAACCTATGTTCTTTAGCTGTGGCTCTGGCGTAACAGCTTGCATCATATTATTAGCCGCTAAACTCGCTGGCTATAACGGTGAAATGGGTGTTTACGATGGTTCATGGACGGAATGGGGTGCTAACGACAAACTCCCTATCGCCGTGACTAAAAAGTAATTCAACTTCGCTTAATGCAACTATTAGAATATACTGCGCATGCATAAAGAGCTTACTGATAATGATGGCCCCACGTCTCATGAAGTAAGCCTCTATGTCGCAGTTAACGCTATGTTCATTTGAGACCAAGACTCGATTCACGCCGTTTGATTTGTAACCCACATCAACTTGCTAACCATAATTCGAGATTAATCATAAACTAATCGTTATCGACGTTATGAATACTAATTTTTCACTCAAGAATCTCTGCTCGTAGTCGTTACACTATTTAATCATTAATACTTTCATCATTGATGTTTGTATTTTTCGTTGCATGAATCGCGCTGACAACCCAATAGTTTGTCACTTGCAGTCTGTTAAAAGTAGTAACCAACAAAGGCACCTCATGGCTCTATTTAAGCAAAATATCTGGTCGCTGTACGCGTTTGTCGTACTACTGACCCTGATACTTTTCGCCGCGTTGGGAATAACAAACTGGAAAGCAAACAGAGACGACTTCATAGAGCAGCAACACATTCAGGTTGAGCTTTTTTCTAGCTCCGTCAACTCGCTGCTGACCAGTCAAGAAGCCTTGTTAGAAGTGGTTGGCCATCAACTGGCTCAACAATCTGATTTCACACGTACTGCGTCTATCCAAATTAGGCCAATTTTAGACAAGCTACTTGAGACCCACCCTGCGATTGCAGCGTTTGGCTTGTTGAATACCGATGGCGACTACCTCTCGATCAGCTCAAATCTCGAACTTGCGAATCAAAGGAACTTGCTGCAATACGCGCCAACAAGAGACTCCTTCTTAGACGCCCTATCAAGCAGTAGCATGGTGCTTGGCCGTACCTATTTTCAAGAATCGTTGAATAGCTTGGTTATCCCATTGAGAAAATCCATTTCAATCGATGGCAAGAAAACCGATGCAGTAATGACCGCAGGGCTACGACTAGACGCCACGATCGTATTTGAAAATAATGCTCATGCCGGAAGTTTCAATACACTAAGCCTTATCAGAAAAGACAGCTATCGCCAGTTTTATTCGAGTGATATCGAATCTGAGAGTGCGTATTCCTCTCCAGTAGGCAAAGAGGTCATACAACGTATTGCAAGTATCTTTACCGACCGCTTCGGAATTAGCGTGCAAGAAGCGATGAATAGGCAAGAAACCTACTCTTTTGTCGTCGACGATGAACAATACCACTCTTTAATGAGCGCAAAATACATCCCAAACTACAAATTATGGGTGGTAGGACGTACGGATCTAACTCACGTCGATAGTATATTCATACAAGAGTTCAGCATTCTTTTCGTTGCCTTTATTTTTCTTCAGTTTGGTTTCTACTTTTTGGTTAAGTCGATTGCCAAGAATGAACAACGGACTCGTAGCCAACTCATTTATCAGGCGAACCATGACCCTTTAACCTCTCTGCCAAACCGTTTGTACATGCGTAGAAACATTGGTAAATGGATTGACGATGAGTCAGAGCCGTTTTCGCTGTTGTTTATCGATATCGATAACTTTAAATGCGTCAATGACACCCACGGGCATGACTTTGGAGATAAGGTTCTCAAACAGATCGCTTTGCGTTTGATGAGGTTCCGATCTCGCCTCAGCCTATTGGTACGTGAATCCAGTGATGAGTTTTTGTTCTTGACGCCCTTGTCGAATGAAGCTGAAATTAAACGACTCGCCAAGCGCATTATTGAAGTGCTTTCTCAACCTTATGAAGTTGAAAGCGCTCAGTTTTTGTTAGGTTGCAGCATCGGCGTAGCGCGTTTCCCAGAACACGGAAAAGATCTGGATAGCCTGTTACGTTCTGCCGATATTTCAATGTACAAAGCGAAACAGCAGCAAAACTCGTACAGTATTTTCACAACGGAAATGCAAGATGCTCATCTCTACAAAATGAAAGTAGAACAAAGGCTACGCATCGCTATCGAGAAACAAACGCTGTTCATGGTTTTCCAACCGCTGGTTCGTGCAAATGAAAGTATTCATGGTGTAGAAGCACTCGTGCGCTGGATTGATGAGGAATTGGGTTTTGTTCCGCCAGATGTCTTTATACCGATAGCAGAGAACACGGGTTTAATGCAAAAACTGGGGACTTTTATTATTGAGTCCAGCATTATGCAGATCGCCCACTTGCACCGAACAACAGAACAAAAAATCGGGCTGTCGATCAACATATCAGTGCGTCAGTTTTCTCATCAATCCTTCTCTGAGCACTTGTTCGCGACACTAGAAAAGTATCAACTCTCTCCTAGCTGTTTAACGCTAGAAATTACCGAGAGCTTGTTCATTGAAGATGTGACTTTGGTGAAACCGACTTTTGAAGCCCTCAAAGAGAAGAATATAAAGATCTCTTTAGATGATTTCGGGACAGGTTATTCATCACTAAGTATGTTGAAAGCACTGCCTATCGATGAACTTAAAATCGATAAGAGCTTTATTGAGAACATTGCTGTCGATCAGCAGTCACTCACCATGGTGCAAAACATCATCGCAATCGGTAAGAACTTCGGCATGGTGGTATTAGCAGAAGGCGTAGAATCAAACGAACACTTCGCAATTCTAAAGGCATGTGGATGTGACTTAATGCAAGGCTATTACTTCTCTCGCCCTATTCCTTATGATGAGCTGGCTACTCACCTAAACAAGAAAGTGACCGAGCACGCGGAATGTTCTGTTTAAGAACGTGAGTTAAATAGACGAGCTAAATAAGGTAGGCGGCTAAACACCTACCTTATTTTCTAGGTATTTTCTGTTCAGTTATTTATTCATTTCACTATGCATAACATCGATCAACTGCCCGGAAGGATCTCCTGATAATTCCCAAGTAAAAATGCCGCCTAGGTCTGATTTCTTCGCCCATTCTGCCTTTGCTTTAATAGAACGCTGATCTTCAAAAGATATGAATACTTTTTTATCTGGGTTCCACAAATAAGGTGCTTGAGCTTGCTCATCATACTTATACTCATAACCTTGTTTACTGCTGTAGTTATTCATAAGATCCCAAAACATGAAGTAACCGTTTTCACCGGTACCAAACTGCGCCCCTTGTTCAGAAACTAGGTCACCTTTAGGCAGCTCTCCAGCAAAGTCTTTTGTCCCTTGCCAGCCTCGACCATAAAAAGCCGCCCCGATCACGAGCTTCTCGCTAGGAATACCTTGCTCTATCATCTGATTAATGAAGACATCAGCTCCCATTCCCCACCAACTGCGCTCTGTGGCATGTAAGTTTGTTGTGTGACCTGTTTGAGTTCCCCAGCCTCCGAGGAAGTCATACGTCATCGCAAACATGTTCGTCAAATATGGGCTAGCTGCGTTCCAATCAATTTGGGCAGCCTTAGCGCCAACACCGACAGCCGTTGAAAGCTCATAATCTCTTTGAGTCGTCTTTGATAGAGCGTCCAAATCACTTCTGATTGTTTTTACTAAAAGAGTAAAAGCTTCACGCTCTAGCGCTTTTTGCTCATCCGTTAGTTTCGTCTCTGGGTTCCAAGGCGAAGTGGTTAAGCCGCCGCCTCCTGGGTATTCCCAATCAAGATCAATACCATCAAAGAAGTCGTATTTTTGGATCAATTCAACAGCAGTTTTTGAAAAGTGCGCAATGGCTTGAGGATCTTTCGCCATCGCATGGAAAGGTTCAGACATTGTCCACCCTCCAAATGAGGGCAAAATTTTGATATTTTGATTGTCGGCCTTCAGTTGAGCTAACTGGGCAAAGTGACCTTTATAGGCGACATCAACACCCACGTCTCCGAAATCGACTTCTAACGCAGCTTCTTTATCCACAATAATCGCGGTATATGGTTGTTTGTCTGCACATTGCTGCTGAATTTGTTTTTGGACGGGCTCACCAGCACCGCTATGAGGACCACACATGCTCAAGAAGGCGTAAATAATATGTGAGAGCTTGTCTGCAGGTATGTCGTCAACGGTATAAGGGTTGTCTTTATTCAGATATTGCCAATCCGCAAAATACCCTGCGACGACTTTATCATCGGCATGTGCCTCAGGTGTGAGCATACAAGCCGTGGTGATTAAGCTAAGCGCAATGACGGAATTAGATTTAAAGATAGAACTTGATTGGTCACTGTTGCTAGAAATAGCGCGTGTGATAAATGACAGTTTCATAATTATCTCCTTTAGTGTGGCTTAACATTAAAGAGTGATAATTCTTTCAACCGCTGAACAAATTCACTATTCGAGTCATGTCTAATAGTTATCCCCCTTATTGCACTGGTTTCATCAGGGGAATTTCCATGATTACTCAAATAGTGAATTCAACGAAGCTTAAGTATCTTACGATTCACTGCTGTTTGGTTTATTCACGCTAAGTTGTTCGTCCAAGTTAAGTACCGTCAAAGCATTACTTACGCTGGTCGCTATCACATCGACCACACCGGTTCTTAGTGCGCCTAATAGAGCTAATGGCTTACTGTTCTCCGCTGCAATGGCAATGACTTCCGCTATTGGGCGAAATTCTTCCAAGGCCAAACCAATCACACGGTCACTCATTACTGTGTTTGCTGTTTTACCGTGAACATCGAAAAAGTCATAACCCGCAAAGTCACCGACGACTCCTTGCAATAAACGAGATTGAACGACCTCACCTGCGGTAAACCAACCTAAGTCGACCATATAGCTGTTTTCACTCATATCACCGATACCGACTAATGCAACATCGGCTTTTCGAGCGAGATCGAGTGTCTGCTTAACGGTGCTGTTTTCCATAAATGCGGTTTTTTGCGCTTTATTCTCGGCATAAGCCGGCGCGTATAAGGTTTCAGAAGATCCACCGTACTTTTTGGCTAGCTGCCTGCATATATGGTCGGCATTAAACATACCGCCTCTTGGGTGAATACCGCCGATACCACACACGAATTTGCAGTCTCGTGGCGTAATTACGCCAGTGTGGTGAGCAACAGACGATACGTTTCGCCCTTGTCCTACTGTCACCACCATACCGTTTTTCAGTGTACTGGTAAGATAGTTAGACACTAAACCAGCAACCTGTAATCGCTGCTTCTCTTCATTTGGTTGGTCTAGTGCTACAAGAGCACGCTTTACACCAAATCGTTCGATCAAACGTTGCTCGATCTTCGCACTAAAGACGGGGTGATATTTCACGGTGATCTCAACAATGCCCTCATCTCGGGCTTGCTTGAGCATTCGACCAACCTTTGCACGGGAGATAGAGTACTTTTTAGATATCTCTTCTTGCGTGGCACCATCTTGATAATAAGCAACCGCTACTTCAGTGAGGAGATCAGTGTTTTCTTCGGAAACATCTTGGATATTCTTACTCATATACCACTCAACCAATATTTAACAATTATTTTACCTGCTTGAAGAACAAATGTTCGATGCTTAAGCAAGTGATACACAAGTTTACACCCCGAACATATGTAACAGCAAGGTACATTTGCTCATAGTCATAACCATGGTTTTGTTGTTGATTAATTCACCTCACTTTGCTCGTTAAACGTTTGCTTGCATAGCCCATGATTACTAGAGCGAAATATATTTGACTGAAGTCACCATACAGTACTATTTACCGTTGACTTTGGGGCTAGATCGGATAAATATGGCTACATCATTTACTCATCGAGCGATCAAATGTTCTGTGCAAATGTTCGTTCGGAGAAAAATTTAAATTAATGTAAGTTTGGCTCACTGGTACAACCATTGAGAACTTCATTAGTTAGCTTGCAAATGCCCACACCTCTCCCATTAATGAGGTGTTATGCGATACATAGGATGATCAAAATGAGCAATAAATTAGAGCAACTTCGTAAACTAACAACTGTTGTAGCTGACACTGGCGATATCGAAGCTATCAGCAAGTACACTCCTGAAGATGCAACAACTAACCCATCTCTAATTCTTAAAGCTGCTCAAATTGCTGAGTACGCTCCTCTAATCGATGCTTCTATCGAATACGCAAAAGCGCAAAGCGGTGATAAAGCACAGCAAGTTCAAGATACTTGCGACATGCTTAACGTGAACATCGGTAAAGAAATCCTAAAAGTTGTACCTGGCCGTATCTCTACTGAAGTAGATGCTCGTCTTTCTTACGACATGGAAGGCAGCGTTGCTAAAGCTCGTCAACTTATCAAAATGTACAACGACGCTGGTATCACTAACGACCGCATCCTTATCAAACTGGCTTCTACTTGGGAAGGCATCCGTGCTGCTGAAATCCTAGAGAAAGAAGGCATCAACTGTAACCTAACGCTTCTATTCTCTTTCGCTCAAGCTCGTGCTTGTGCTGAAGCTGGCGTATTCCTAATCTCTCCTTTCGTTGGTCGCATCATGGACTGGTACAAAGCGAAAGAAGGTCGTGATTTCGAAGCTTCAGAAGATCCAGGTGTAATCTCTGTTTCTGATATCTACAACTACTACAAAGACCACGGCTACAAAACTGTTGTTATGGGCGCAAGCTTCCGTAATATCGGCGAGATCCTTGAACTTGCTGGTTGTGACCGTCTAACTATCGCTCCGCAACTTCTAGCAGACCTAGAAGCAGCAGAAGGCGAAGTAGTAGAGAAGCTTATCGACTCTAACGGTACTAAGGAGCGTCCAGCGGCGATGACTCACGCTGAGTTCCTATGGGATCACAACCAAGACGCAATGGCTGTAGAGAAGCTAGCTGAAGGCATCCGCAACTTCGCAGTTGACCAAGGCAAACTAGAAGACATGATCGCAGCTAAGCTGTAATCACTCTCACCAATTTCAAATAGGGGAACGTTCAGTTCCCCTACTTTTATCAATTTGTTTATCTTAATTTTTATTCGGAAGTTTCTATGAACCGCAAACATCTAGCTAACGCTATTCGTGCTCTAAGCATGGACGGCGTACAACAAGCAAACTCTGGTCACCCAGGCGCTCCTATGGGTATGGCTGACATCGCTGAAGTTCTTTGGCGCTCTCACCTAAACCACAATCCATCTAACCCAGAGTGGGCTGACCGCGACCGTTTCGTACTTTCAAACGGCCACGGCTCTATGCTGATTTACTCTCTGCTTCACCTAGCAGGTTACGAGCTTTCAATTGAAGATCTTAAGAACTTCCGTCAACTGCACTCTAAGACTCCAGGTCACCCAGAGTACGGTTACGCACCAGGTATCGAGACGACTACTGGTCCTTTAGGTCAAGGCATCACTAACGCTGTTGGTATGGCAATGGCTGAGAAAGCGCTTGCGGCACAGTTCAACAAAGAAGGCCACGACATCGTAGACCACTACACTTATGCATTCATGGGTGATGGCTGTCTGATGGAAGGTATCTCTCACGAAGCATGTTCTCTAGCAGGTACGTTAGGTCTTGGTAAGCTGGTTGCTTTCTGGGATGACAACGGTATCTCTATCGATGGTGAAGTTGAAGGTTGGTTCTCTGACGATACACCTAAGCGTTTCGAAGCTTACGGCTGGCACGTAATCCCAGCGGTAGATGGCCACGACTCTGATGCTATCAACGCAGCGATTGAAGCGGCTAAAGCAGATCCTCGCCCTACTCTAATCTGTACTAAAACAGTGATCGGCTTTGGTTCTCCAAACAAATCAGGTACGCACGACTGTCACGGTGCACCACTAGGCGCTGAAGAAATTGCAGCAACACGTAAAGAATTAGGTTGGGAGCACGGTCCTTTTGAAATTCCGTCGGAAGTTTACTCAGAGTGGGATGCGAAAGAAGCAGGCGCAGCTAAGGAAGCAGCGTGGAACGAGAAACTTGCAGCTTATGAAGCAGCATACCCTGAGCTGGCAGCTGAATTCAAACGCCGCGTAAACGGTGACCTACCTGCTGAGTGGGAAGAGAAAGCAAACGCAATCATTGCTGATCTTCAAGCTAACCCAGCAAACATCGCTTCACGTAAAGCATCTCAAAACGCATTAGAAGCGTTTGGTCAAATG
>NZ_JBFRJZ010000037.1:0-35816 GCF_041469125.1 Vibrio sp. 10N.286.51.E5
GGTGTTGTAGCTAAAATCTTCGCTTAATAGCATTTAGATTTTTGCACTCTCTTCATTAGAAGAGCACGCATCTGAAAAGGGGAGCTTCGGCTTCCCTTTTGTTTTCTCAAAAGAAATATTACCTTCCATCTATCTTCTTCCCTCTCGATACAAAACCAACTTCCAATAAATTGCGATTATTTTTCCAACACTACTTGCATACTAAAGTGTGATCTGTATAATGCATCGCACTGGCTAACGCTGGTTGTGAACCAATGAGCACTGAGGAGTAGGTCTTACCTAGTAATGTATACTCAGCTTATGTTCGCGGTTAATAAAAATAGTAAACTTCTTGTTTACTTCAAAAGTTAACTGACAATGCGTCCTAATTTTGGGTGCTACGGTTTCACATAAATCAATCGGCATTCTCTCGTTTTATCGGGTTTGAGTGGCGATATTGTTTGTGTAATTTTTAATAATTGGAGCTCTGTCTCATGCAGAACCAACGTATTCGTATCCGCCTTAAAGCGTTTGATTACAAGCTAATCGATGCTTCAACTGCGGAAATCGTTGAAACAGCAAAACGTACTGGCGCACAGGTTCGTGGTCCTATTCCACTTCCTACTCGTAAAGAGCGTTTCACTGTTCTTACCTCTCCACACGTCAACAAAGATGCACGTGATCAGTACGAAATCCGTACTCACAAGCGTTTGATCGACATCGTTGAGCCAACAGATAAAACTGTTGATGCTCTAATGCGTCTTGATCTTGCAGCTGGCGTTGATGTTCAAATCAGCCTAGGTTAAGGGAGATAAGAATAATGATTGGTCTAGTCGGACGTAAAGTGGGTATGACCCGCGTATTTACTGAAGAAGGCGTTTCTATCCCAGTAACTGTTGTTGAGGTTGAAGCGAACCGTATTTCTCAAGTTAAAACTCTTGAGACAGACGGCTACGCAGCAATCCAAGTAACTACTGGTGCTAAGAAAGCTAACCGTGTAACTAAACCTGAAGCTGGTCACTTCGCGAAAGCGGGTGTAGAAGCAGGTCGCGGTCTTTGGGAATTCCGTTTAGAAAACGGCGAAGAGTTTGAAGTTGGCGCTGAGCTAAACGTAGAACTTTTCAACGAAATTAAAAAAGTAGACGTTACTGGTACATCTAAAGGTAAAGGCTTCCAAGGCGCTATCAAGCGTTGGAACTTCTCTACTCAAGATATGACTCACGGTAACTCTTTGTCTCACCGCGCACCGGGTTCAATTGGCCAATGTCAAACTCCAGGCCGCGTGTTTAAAGGCAAGAAAATGGCAGGTCACATGGGTGCTGAGCGTGTAACGACTCAAAACCTAGAGATCGTACGTGTTGACGCTGAGCGCAATCTACTCCTTATTAAAGGTGCAGTACCGGGCTCAACAGGCGGAAACGTGATCGTAAAACCTGCTGTTAAAGCATAACGTCTAGGAGTAAGTAATGGAATTGATGGTTAAAGGTGCTGATGCACTAACTGTTTCCGAGACTACTTTCGGACGTGACTTCAACGAAGCTCTTGTACACCAAGTAGTTGTTGCATATGCAGCAGGTGCTCGTCAAGGTACTCGTGCTCAAAAGACTCGTTCTGAAGTATCTGGCGGTGGCGCTAAGCCATGGCGTCAAAAAGGTACTGGCCGCGCACGTGCTGGTACAATTCGTAGCCCAATCTGGCGTACAGGTGGTGTTACTTTTGCTGCGAAACCACAAGATCACAGCCAAAAAGTAAACAAAAAAATGTACCGCGGTGCTATGAAGAGCATTCTTTCTGAGCTAGTTCGTCAAGAGCGTTTAATCGTTGTTGATAACTTCTCTGTAGAAGCACCAAAAACAAAAGAACTTGTAGCTAAGCTTAAAGAGCTTGAGCTAAGCGACGTTCTGATTGTGACTGGCGAAGTAGATGAAAATCTATTCTTAGCTGCTCGTAACCTATACAAAGTAGATGCACGTGATGTTGCTGGTGTTGATCCAGTATCACTAATCGCTTTCGACAAGGTTCTAATGACTGCTGACGCAGTTAAGCAAGTTGAGGAGATGCTAGCATGATCACTGAAGAGCGTATCTTAAAAGTTCTACGTGCTCCGCACATCTCTGAAAAAGCAACTATGGCAGCTGAGAAAGCGAACACTATCGTTTTCAAAGTAGCTAAAGATGCAACTAAGAAAGAGATCAAAGCAGCTGTAGAAAAGCTATTTGAAGTTGAAGTTAAGTCTGTAAATACTCTTGTATTAAAGGGTAAGACCAAACGTCAAGGTATGCGTGAAGGCCGTCGTTCAGACGTTAAGAAAGCCTACGTTACTTTGAAAGAAGGTCAAGATCTTGACTTCGTTGGCGGCGCGGAATAACAGGAGTAGTAAAAATGGCTATTGTTAAATGTAAGCCGACTTCCCCTGGTCGTCGTCACGTCGTTAAAGTTGTTAACGCTGACCTACACAAGGGTAAGCCATACGCACCACTTCTAGAGAAAAACTCTAAGAACGGTGGTCGTAACAACAACGGTCGTATTACAGTACGTCACATCGGTGGTGGTCATAAGCACCATTACCGTGTAATTGACTTCAAACGTACTAAAGATGGCATCCCAGCGAAAGTTGAGCGTCTAGAATACGATCCAAACCGTAGTGCTAACATCGCTCTAGTTCTGTACGCAGACGGTGAGCGTCGTTACATCATTGCACCTAAAGGTGTTAACGCAGGCGACCAGATTCAATCTGGCGTAGATGCTGCAATCAAAGCAGGTAACACTCTGCCGATGCGCAACATCCCAGTAGGTTCTACTGTACACTGTGTTGAACTTAAGCCTGGTAAAGGTGCTCAACTAGCTCGTTCGGCTGGTGCTTATGCTCAAATCATCGCTCGCGATGGTGCATACGTAACTATCCGTCTACGTTCTGGTGAGATGCGCAAAGTTCTTTCTGAAGGTCGTGCAACGATCGGTGAAGTTGGTAACTCTGAGCATATGCTACGTGAACTTGGTAAAGCTGGTGCTTCACGCTGGCGCGGCGTACGTCCAACCGTACGTGGTGTAGTAATGAACCCGGTGGATCACCCACATGGTGGTGGTGAAGGCCGCACATCTGGTGGTCGTCACCCAGTTTCTCCTTGGGGCGTTCCTACTAAGGGCTTCAAGACTCGTAAGAACAAGCGCACTGACAAGTACATCGTACGTCGTCGCACTAAATAATTTATAAAGAGGAATCGCCATGCCACGTTCTCTCAAGAAAGGTCCTTTTATTGACCTACACTTGCTGAAGAAGGTAGAGAAAGCGGTGGAAAGCGGAGACAAAAAGCCTATTAAGACTTGGTCCCGTCGCTCAATGATCATCCCAACAATGATTGGTTTGACCATCGCTGTCCATAATGGTCGTCAGCACGTTCCAGTTTTCGTTACCGAAGAAATGATCGGTCACAAACTGGGCGAATTTGCACCAACTCGTACTTATCGCGGTCATGCTGCAGATAAGAAAGCTAAGAAGAAATAAGGAGTAGATGATGGAAGCTTTAGCTAAACATAACTTTGCTCGTATTTCTCCACAGAAAGCTCGCTTAGTTGCAGACCAAATTCGCGGTAAGTCGGTAGACCAAGCTCTAGAAATTCTAACTTTCAGCAACAAAAAAGCTGCTGTATTAGTTAAGAAGGTTCTTGAGTCAGCTATCGCTAACGCGGAACATAACGAAGGTGCAGATATCGACGATCTAAATGTCGCTAAAATCTTCGTAGATGAGGGCCCTATCATGAAGCGTATTATGCCTCGTGCTAAAGGTCGTGCGGATCGTATCTTGAAGCGTTCAAGCCACATCACTATTGTTGTAGCAGATCGCTAAAGACTAGGAGAGTAAGCAATGGGTCAGAAAGTACATCCTAATGGTATTCGTCTTGGCATCGTTAAGCCTTGGAATGCTACATGGTTTGCTAATACCAACGAATTCGCTGACAACCTAGACGGCGACTTCAAGGTACGTCAGTTCCTTACAAAGGAACTACAAAAAGCATCATTATCTCGTATCGTTATCGAGCGTCCAGCTAAGAGCATCCGTGTGACTATTCACACTGCTCGTCCTGGCGTTGTTATCGGTAAGAAAGGTGAAGACGTAGAGAAGCTACGCGCAGCTGTAGCTAAAATCGCAGGTGTACCAGCGCAAATTAACATCGCTGAAGTACGTAAGCCTGAGCTAGATGGTCAGCTTGTAGCTGATAGCATCGCGTCTCAACTAGAGCGTCGTGTTATGTTCCGTCGTGCAATGAAGCGTGCGGTACAAAATGCTATGCGTCTAGGCGCTAAAGGCATCAAAGTACAAGTAGGCGGCCGTCTTGGCGGTGCTGAAATCGCACGTTCTGAGTGGTACCGTGAAGGCCGTGTGCCTCTACACACTCTACGTGCAGACATTGATTACGCAACTTCTTCGGCTCACACTCAATACGGTGTGATCGGCATTAAAGTTTGGATCTTCAAAGGTGAGATTCTAGGCGGTATGCCAGCTGCTAACGCAGTAGAGCCAAAAGGCGATAAGCCTAAGAAGCAGCGTAAAGGCCGTAAGTAAGGAGTCGAACGATGCTACAACCAAAACGTACTAAGTTCCGCAAGGTTATGACTGGTCGTAACCGTGGTCTAGCTAAAGGTACTGAAGTAAGCTTCGGCGAATTCGGTCTTAAAGCTGTTGGCCGTGGTCGTCTGACTGCACGTCAAATCGAAGCGGCACGTCGTGCTATGACACGTCACATTAAGCGTCAAGGTCAAATCTGGATTCGTGTATTCCCAGACAAGCCAATTACTGAAAAGCCTCTTGAAGTTCGTCAAGGTAAAGGTAAAGGTTCAGTTGCGTACTGGGTTGCTCAAATCCAACCAGGCAAAGTTATGTACGAGATGAATGGCGTACCTGAAGAGTTGGCACGTGAAGCGTTCCGCCTAGCGGCACGTAAACTGCCTGTTAAAACTACTTTTGTAACTAAGCAGGTGATGTGATGAAAGCACAAGATCTACGCGAAAAGAACGTTGAAGAGCTTAACGCTGAGCTATTGAATTTGCTACGTGAACAGTTCAACTTGCGCATGCAAGCTGCAACTGGTCAACTACAGCAAACTCATACTCTAAAAGCTGTACGCCGTGACATCGCACGTGTGAAAACTGTTTTGACTGAAAAGGCAGGCGCATAATGAGCGAAACTAACCGCATCCAGCAAGGCCGTGTAGTAAGTGACAAGATGGACAAGTCTATCGTTGTTGCTATTGAGCGCACTGTAAAACACCCAATTTACGGTAAGTTCATCAAACGCACGACTAAAGTACACGCACACGACGAAGACAACACTTGTGGCCTAGGCGACAAAGTTGAAATCGCTGAGTGTCGTCCTCTGTCTAAGACTAAGTCTTGGACATTGGTTAAAGTTCTAGAAAAAGCGAAGATTTAATCTTTGTAATTCTATAACTTATAAGCGGCTCCAAATAATTTTTTGGAGCCGCTTGTTTTTTGTCTACCCAATTTAAAAAAAGGGTGGTACAATTCGCGTCCCTTTTAAAGAGGCAGCCCGACCCGAGAGGGTCTAGTTTTAATATTTAGCGGAGCACTAACAATGATCCAGATGCAAAGTACACTTGACGCAGCAGATAACTCTGGCGCGCGCAAGGTAATGTGTATTAAGGTTCTGGGTGGCTCTCACCGCCGTTATGCACATATCGGTGACGTCATCAAGGTTACAGTGAAGGAAGCGATTCCTCGCGGTAAAGTAAAGAAAGGTGATGTTCTGAAGGCGGTAGTAGTGCGCACCCGTAAAGGCGTTCGTCGCCCAGACGGTTCTGTCATTCGCTTCGACAGTAATGCTTGTGTATTGTTAAATGACACTACTGAGCAACCAGTCGGCACACGTATCTTTGGTCCTGTGACTCGTGAACTTCGTAACGCGAAATTCATGAAGATTGTATCACTAGCACCTGAAGTTCTGTAAGGAGCGGCAATATGGCAGCTAAAATCCGTCGTAATGACGAAGTAATCATTCTTGCTGGTAAAGATAAAGGCAAGAAAGGTAAAGTAACTAAGGTTCTGACAACTGGTAAAGTTATCGTTGAAGGCATCAACCTTGTTAAGAAACACCAAAAGCCGGTTCCGGCTCTAGGTCAACAAGGTGGCATCGTTGAACAAGAAGCAGCTATTGATGCTTCTAACGTTGCTGTTTTTAACGCGGCTACTGGTAAAGCAGACCGTATCGGTTTCCGTATCGAAGATGGCAAGAAAGTTCGTTTCTTCAAATCTAACGGCGAAACTGTTTCTAACTAATTAGAAGTAATTTGGAGTTCTACTATGGCGAAACTGCATGATTACTACAAGTCGTCTGTAGTCGCTGAGCTTACCAAAGAGTTCAGCTACACAAGCGTCATGCAAGTCCCTAGGATTGAGAAAATCACCCTAAATATGGGCGTTGGTGAAGCAATCAACGATAAGAAACTGCTAGAAAACGCAGCAGCTGATATGGCAACGATCTCTGGTCAAAAGCCACTTATCACTAAAGCGCGTAAATCTGTAGCTGGTTTCAAAATTCGTGAAGGCTACCCAATTGGTTGTAAAGTAACCTTGCGTGGTGAGCGCATGTGGGAATTTTTAGAGCGTTTAATCTCTATCGCACTTCCACGTGTACGTGATTTCCGTGGTGTTAGCGCTAAGTCTTTTGACGGTCGCGGTAACTACAGCATGGGCGTTCGCGAGCAAATCATCTTTCCGGAAATCGACTACGATAAAGTCGATCGTGTCCGCGGTCTTGATATCACTATCACGACTTCTGCGGGTTCCGATGAGGAAGGCCGAGCTCTGCTGGCTGCCTTTAACTTCCCATTCCGTAAGTAAGGGTAGGGTTACTGTTATGGCTAAACAATCAATGAAAGCACGTGAAGCTAAACGTGCAAAACTAGTAGCTAAGTTCGCTGAAAAGCGTTCTGCGCTAAAAGTTATCATTAGCGATGTAAACGCATCTGAAGAAGATCGTTGGAATGCGGTTCTTAAACTGCAATCTCTTCCACGTGATTCAAGTGCATCACGTCAGCGCAACCGTTGCAACCAAACTGGTCGTCCACACGGTTACCTACGTAAATTCGGTCTAAGCCGCATTAAGGTTCGTGAAGCTTGCATGAAAGGCGAGATTCCGGGTCTTCGTAAGGCTAGCTGGTAATTGCCACTTAATCATTTGGAGTAAATCTTATGAGCATGCAAGATCCGATTTCGGATATGCTGACCCGAGTTCGTAACGGTCAGGCAGCAAACAAAGTTGCTGTAAAAATGCCTTCTTCAAAGCTTAAAGTTGCAATTGCTGCATTACTTAAAGCTGAAGGTTACATCGTAGACTTCGCTGTTAACAGCGAAGCAAAACCTGAGCTAGAAGTTACTCTTAAGTACTTCCAAGCTAAACCTGTAATCGAGCAAATCAAGCGTGTATCACGTCCTGGTCTAAGAGTTTATAAAAATAAAGACTCTTTACCTACAGTGATGGGTGGTCTTGGTATTGCAGTTGTTTCTACTTCCAAGGGTCTGATGTCTGACCGTGCTGCTCGTAAAGCAGGTCTTGGCGGTGAAATCATCTGTTACGTAGCTTAAGGAGTAGATTATGTCTCGTGTTGCTAAAGCACCTGTCGCTATTCCAGCTGGCGTAGAGGTGAAACTAAACGGCCAAGAAGTTACTGTAAAAGGTAGCAAAGGTGAGCTTACTCGCGTTCTTAACAGCGCCGTAGTTATTGCACAGGAAGAAACCAACCTAACTTTCGGTCCGAAAGAAGGTGTTACTAACGCATGGGCACAAGCTGGTACAGCTCGCGCTCTAGTTAATAACATGGTTGTGGGTGTTACTGAGGGCTTCACTAAGAAGCTAACTCTTAAGGGTGTTGGTTACCGTGCTGCTATGAAAGGCAACTCTGTAGCTCTAACTCTTGGTTTTTCTCACCCAGTAGAGCACGCTCTACCTGAAGGTATTAAAGCTGAGTGCCCTAGCCAAACTGAGATCATCATTACTGGTTGCGATAAGCAAGTAGTAGGTCAAGTTGCGGCTGACATTCGTTCTTACCGTGCTCCTGAGCCTTACAAAGGCAAAGGTGTTCGTTACGCAGATGAAAATGTGCGTACTAAAGAAGCTAAGAAGAAGTAAGGTATCACTATGGATAAGAAAGCATCTCGCATCCGTCGTGCTACACGTGCACGTCGTAAGATTGCAGAACTTGGTGCAACTCGCCTGGTAGTACACCGTACTCCTCGCCATGTTTACGCACAAGTTATCGCGGCAAACGGCTCTGAGGTTATCGCAGCTGCTTCTACTGTAGAAAAAGCGATCCGTGAGCAAGTTAAGAACACTGGTAACGTTGATGCAGCTAAAGCAGTTGGTAAAGCTGTTGCTGAGCGCGCTCTTGAAAAAGGCGTAGCTTCAGTTGCATTTGATCGTTCTGGTTTCCAATACCACGGTCGAGTAGCGGCGCTAGCAGAATCTGCTCGCGAAGCTGGTCTGAAATTCTAAGGTAGGGTTGGAAGATGGCTAAAGAACAACAACAAGCTAATGATTTGCAAGAAAAGCTGATCGCAGTTAACCGTGTATCTAAGACGGTTAAAGGTGGTCGAATCATGAGCTTTACTGCACTAACAGTAGTTGGTGACGGTAACGGTCGCGTAGGTTTCGGTTACGGCAAAGCTCGTGAAGTACCTGCTGCGATTCAAAAAGCAATGGAAAAAGCGCGCCGTAACATGGTTACAGTATCGCTTAACGAAGGCACTCTTCACCACCCGGTGAAAGGTCGTCATTCGGGCTCTAAAGTTTACATGCAGCCAGCTGCAGAAGGTACAGGTGTTATTGCCGGCGGTGCAATGCGTGCTGTACTTGAAGTTGCGGGCGTACATAACGTACTTTCTAAAGCATACGGTTCAACGAACCCGATCAACATCGTTCGTGCAACGATTGGTGCTCTAGTAGACGTTAAGTCACCAGAAATGGTTGCTGCTAAACGTGGTCTAACTGTTGAATCTATTTCGGAGTAAGCACACGATGGCAACTATTAAAGTAACTCAAACTAAAAGCTCAATTGGTCGCCTACCTAAGCACAAAGCGTGTCTTAAAGGTCTAGGTCTTCGTCGCATCAACCATACAGTAGAACTTGAAGATACACCGTGCGTACGCGGTATGATCAACAAGGTTTACTACATGGTTAAGATTGAGGAGTAATCAGAATGCGTTTGAATACTCTATCACCGGCTGCTGGCTCTAAACCTTCTAAGAAGCGTGTAGGTCGTGGTATCGGTTCTGGCCTTGGTAAAACAGGTGGCCGCGGTCACAAAGGTCAAAAGTCACGTTCTGGCGGCTCTGTTCGTCCAGGTTTTGAAGGCGGTCAAATGCCTCTAAAACAACGTCTACCTAAATTCGGTTTCACTTCTCGTAAGAGCCTAGTGTCTGCTGAAGTTCGTCTAGCTGAGCTAGCGAAAGTAACAGGTGACGTAGTTGATCTTAACAGCCTTAAAGCTGCTAACGTTATCACTAAGAACATCGAGTTTGTTAAGATCGTTCTTTCTGGTGACCTAAGCAAAGCTGTGACTGTTAAAGGTCTACGCGTGACTAAAGGCGCTAAAGCTGCAATCGAAGCTGCAGGCGGTAAAATCGAGGAATAATCTCGAGGAACGAGGTACAGATGGCTAAGAAACCAGGACAAGATTTTCGTAGTGCTCAGAGCGGCTTAAGTGAACTAAAGTCGCGCTTATTATTCGTAATTGGTGCACTTTTAGTATTCCGAGCCGGCTCTTTTGTGCCGATCCCTGGTATTGACGCAGCTGTACTTGCCGATTTGTTCGATCAGCAAAAAGGTACCATCGTAGAAATGTTTAACATGTTCTCCGGTGGTGCTCTTGAGCGTGCATCTATATTAGCATTGGGTATCATGCCGTACATTTCGGCATCGATCGTAGTCCAATTGCTAACTGTAGTTCATCCAGCGTTAGCGGAACTCAAGAAAGAGGGTGAAGCAGGCCGTCGTAAGATAAGCCAATATACACGCTACGGCACGCTTGTACTTGCAACATTCCAAGCTATTGGTATCGCAACAGGCTTACCAAACATGGTCGACAATCTGGTTGTTATCAACCAAACCATGTTTACGCTTATTGCTACCGTGAGTTTAGTAACTGGTACCATGTTCTTAATGTGGTTAGGTGAACAAATCACTGAGCGAGGAATCGGTAATGGTATTTCCATTCTGATTTTTGCAGGTATTGTTGCTGGATTGCCTTCTGCAATCGGTCAAACAATCGAGCAAGCGCGTCAAGGTGAATTGCATGTGCTTCTTCTGCTGTTGATTGCTGTATTGTCTTTTGCTGTTATTTACTTCGTAGTTTTCATGGAACGTGGTCAACGTCGTATCGTCGTTAACTATGCGAAACGTCAACAAGGTCGTAAAGTTTTTGCAGCACAAAGCTCTCACTTGCCTCTTAAGATTAATATGGCAGGTGTTATTCCAGCGATTTTCGCATCAAGTATTATTTTGTTCCCAGGAACATTAGCGCAGTGGTTTGGTCAAAATGGTGAAAGCAGCGCGTTCGGTTGGTTAACTGACGTGTCATTAGCTCTTAGCCCAGGTCAACCTTTGTATGTAATGCTTTATGCAGCAGCTATAATCTTCTTCTGTTTCTTCTATACAGCGTTGGTGTTTAACCCACGTGAAACAGCTGATAACTTGAAGAAGTCTGGTGCATTCGTACCCGGTATCCGCCCAGGTGAGCAGACAGCGAAATATATCGATAAAGTGATGACTAGACTAACCCTTGCGGGCGCTCTATACATTACTTTTATATGTCTGATTCCTGAGTTCATGATGGTCGCGTGGAACGTTCGTTTCTACTTTGGCGGCACATCACTACTAATCGTAGTGGTAGTTATCATGGATTTCATGGCACAGGTACAGACTCATCTGATGTCACAACAGTATGATTCTGTGTTAAAGAAAGCGAATCTGAAGGGTTACGGCCGTTAATTCGGTGGTAACAATTTCGATTCCATTTACGGAGTTTAGCAATGAAAGTTCGTGCTTCCGTTAAAAAAATCTGCCGTAACTGTAAAGTTATCAAGCGTAACGGTGTCGTTCGCGTGATTTGCAGTGAGCCAAAGCATAAGCAACGCCAAGGCTAATTAGCAGAAATTTTTACTTGAAATACAAGGTAGAGTCGAGTATATTCCTCGGCCTACCTTTTGCGTGCAAAAGAAGTAGTATGCCGCAGCGTATCCATAACGGGCTTTGCTGCGGATAATTCTTTTATGAACCCCTTAGGAGTGAATAATGGCCCGTATAGCCGGCATTAACATTCCTGATCATAAGCATTCTGTAATTGCACTTACTGCAATCTACGGTATCGGTAAAACTCGCTCTCAAGCTATTCTAGCTGAAGTGGGTATTGCTGAAGATGCTAAGATCAGTGAACTAACTGAAGAGCAGATCGATCAACTGCGTGATGGTGTAGCTAAGTACACTGTAGAAGGTGATCTACGTCGTGAAGTATCGATGAACATCAAGCGTCTTATGGACCTTGGCTGTTACCGCGGTCTTCGTCATCGTCGCAGTCTACCACTACGTGGACAGCGTACTAAAACCAACGCTCGCACCCGTAAGGGTCCGCGCAAGCCGATCAAGAAATAGTCGGATAAGGTAGAGTACAATGGCAAAACAACCAACTCGCGCGCGTAAGCGCGTACGCAAGCAAGTAGCTGATGGCGTAGCGCACATTCATGCTTCTTTCAACAACACAATCGTAACTATCACTGACCGTCAAGGCAACGCTCTTGCATGGGCTACAGCAGGTGGTTCAGGTTTCCGTGGTTCTCGTAAATCTACTCCGTTCGCAGCACAAGTTGCAGCTGAGCGTTGTGGTGAAATGGCTAAAGAATATGGCCTAAAGAACTTGGAAGTTATGGTTAAGGGTCCAGGTCCAGGTCGCGAATCTACTGTTCGTGCACTGAACGCTGCTGGTTTCCGTATCACTAACATTGTTGATGCGACACCAATCCCTCATAACGGTTGTCGTCCACCTAAGAAACGTCGCGTTTAAGTTTCGTTTCTAGGAATATTGGAGAAAGATCATGGCAAGATATTTGGGTCCTAAGCTTAAGCTTAGCCGTCGCGAAGGTACTGACTTATTCCTTAAGTCTGGTGTCCGTGCGATCGATACCAAGTGTAAAATTGATAACGCACCAGGTGTACACGGCGCTCGTCGCGGTCGTCTATCTGAGTATGGCGTTCAGCTTCGTGAGAAGCAAAAAGTTCGTCGTATCTACGGCGTTCTAGAAAAACAATTCCGCAACTACTACAAAGAAGCTGCACGTCTTAAAGGCAACACAGGTGCAAACCTGCTTCAGCTTCTTGAAGGTCGTCTTGATAACGTAGTTTACCGTATGGGCTTTGGCGCTACTCGTGCTGAATCTCGTCAACTAGTTAGCCACAAGTCTATTCTAGTTAACGGTAAAGTTGTAAACGTTCCTTCTTTCAAAGTAGCGGCAAACGACGTTGTTTCTATCCGCGAGAAAGCTAAACAGCAATCTCGTATTAAAGCGGCTCTAGAAGTTGCTGAACAACGTGAAAAGCCAACTTGGATTGAAGTAGATGCTGGCAAAATGGAAGGTACATTCAAGCGTATGCCTGAGCGTTCTGACCTATCAGCTGACATCAATGAACACTTGATCGTCGAACTTTACTCTAAGTAAGGTTAAAAAAAGAGAGGACACAATGCAGGGTTCTGTAACAGAATTTCTTAAGCCGCGTCTTGTTGACATTGAACAGATCAATACGACACACGCGAAAGTAACTCTTGAGCCATTAGAGCGCGGTTTCGGCCACACTCTAGGTAATGCTCTTCGCCGCATTCTTCTATCTTCTATGCCGGGTTGTGCCGTAACAGAAGTTGAAATTGAAGGTGTGCTACACGAATACAGCACTAAAGAAGGCGTTCAGGAAGATATCCTGGAAATCCTTCTAAACCTTAAAGGTTTGGCTGTACGCGTTGCTGAAGGCAAAGATGAAGTGTTTATTACACTGAACAAATCAGGCTCAGGCCCTGTTGTTGCAGGTGACATCACCCACGATGGTGATGTAGAGATCGCTAACCCTGAGCACGTAATTTGTCACCTAACGGATGACAACGCTGAGATCGCTATGCGTATCAAAGTAGAACGTGGTCGTGGTTACGTTCCAGCTTCAGCTCGTATCCATACTGAAGAAGATGAGCGTCCTATCGGTCGTCTACTAGTTGACGCTACTTACAGCCCGGTTGATAAAATCGCTTACGCTGTAGAAGCGGCACGTGTAGAACAACGTACTGATTTAGACAAGCTTGTTATCGATATGGAAACGAACGGTACTCTAGAACCTGAGGAAGCAATCCGTCGTGCAGCTACTATTTTAGCTGAACAACTGGATGCGTTCGTAGATCTTCGTGATGTACGTGTACCTGAGGAGAAGGAAGAGAAGCCAGAATTCGATCCTATCCTACTACGTCCTGTAGACGATCTTGAACTAACAGTTCGCTCTGCTAACTGTTTGAAAGCAGAAGCGATTCACTACATCGGTGATCTTGTACAGCGCACTGAGGTTGAGCTACTTAAAACGCCAAACCTTGGTAAGAAATCTCTTACAGAGATTAAAGATGTGCTTGCTTCACGTGGTCTTTCTCTAGGCATGCGTCTAGAAAACTGGCCACCAGCGTCAATCGCTGAAGATTAATCGAAAAGTTAGAAGGATTAGGTCATGCGCCATCGTAAAAGTGGTCGTCAACTCAACCGCAACAGCAGTCATCGCAAAGCGATGTTCAGCAACATGGCTAGCTCTCTTGTTCGTCACGAAGTTATTAAAACTACCGTGCCTAAAGCAAAAGAACTACGTCGCGTAATTGAGCCATTGATTACCCTAGCTAAGACAGACAGTGTTGCTAACCGTCGTCTTGCATTTGCTCGCACTCGTGATAACGAAGTTGTGGCAAAACTATTTAATGAACTAGGCCCGCGTTTCGCGGCTCGCCAAGGTGGTTACACTCGCATTCTTAAATGTGGTTTCCGTACTGGTGATAAAGCTCCAATGGCTTACATTGAGCTTGTAGACCGCCCAGCTGCTGAAGAAGCTGCTGAGTAATCTATACTAGATTCTTAATACAAAAGCCGAGCATTAGCTCGGCTTTTTTGTGTCTGTAGAACAAGGAAAAGATAATAGAAATTGCACCATGATGTTTGGCACTTTTTGCTTGTCTTATCTGCTCCAATTTTCAAAAATGTCTCGTATCTCGTATCTCGTATCTCGTATCTCGTATCTCGTATCTCGTATCTCAAATATCTTTTCTTCCACGCACAAAAAAGAGCACCGAAGTGCCCTTATTAGATTTTAAGCTAGCTATTAATAACTAACGATTATTGCCATATAGCTGAAAGTGAATCCATCAGGCCGCTCGTCGCACCTTGTGACTGCAATGCTTGAAGAATGATTGGCGCAAATGTCGTAACCATTGATGGATCCATGCCTAATCCAGAAAACGCACTTTCAACGGCACCTTGTGAGCTTAGTAGCGATGATAGCCCCGTAGACTCAAGGCTCGACATGCCTGGAATAAGTGTCGCGAGTTCTTTGTTGTCGGCTGTGCCAAGTGAGTTTTGTGCAAGGGCCAACATTGAACCAATACCGCCAACTGCTTGGTCGCTGGTAACAGAAGCTTGGTCAGCTACCGTATCCACAAGTGGTGTTGTTTCGTTCTGCTGAGACCACATATTCACTGCTGCCATTAGTGCAGTTTGTGATAGTTGGGAATAGTTGGTATCTGATGATGAACTGGTTTGTTCAGAGTCGCTAGTGCTAGCGCAAGAGACAACAGCAAGGCTGCTTAAAACTGTGATGAGTACTTTCTTCATTATTCGTCCTTAAGTAATAAAGTAATTTACTCTTTCACTATAAACGAAAAACGGCGATGTAGTCACATCGCCGTTGGATTATTTCAATTTTATTTGCCAATAGTATTTTGTTTTACTAAAGGTTTTTATAAAAATTAAAGAATAGCTAGAAGTTCTACTTCAAATACTAGAGCAGCAAATGGTGGGATTGCAGCACCTGCGCCACGCTCACCGTATGCTAGATCTTGAGGGATGTATAGCTTCCACTTAGAGCCAACAGGCATCATTTGTAGAGCTTGTACCCAACCTTGAATTACGCCAGTTACAGGGAATTCAGCAGGTTGACCGCGAGATACAGAGCTGTCGAAAACAGTACCGTCAGTTAGTTCGCCGTGGTAGTGAACACGTACTTGCTTGTCTGCAGTTGGGATTTCGCCAGTACCTTCAGTTAGTACTTCGTACTGAAGACCAGACTCAAGAACCGTTACTTCTGAACGAAGAGCGTTGTCAGCTAGGAAAGCTTCGCCGTCAGCAGCAGCAGCTTTAGCTAGTTCTTGACGTGCAGCTTCACCGCGAGTGTGTAGCTCTTGTAGTGCGTTGTTGATTTCGTCAACTTCGATAGCTGGCATGTCGCCAACTAGAGCTGTTGCGATACCAGCAGCGATTGCGTCAACGTTTAGGCCTTCAAGACCAGAACCAGCAAGTTGTTGGCCCATTTGTAGACCGATACCGTAGCTAGCTTTTTGCTCTACAGTTTCAAATTTTACTTCAGACATGAAAAGTCACTCTTTTTGTCAGTACGAAAAGGGTAAGAATACCAGTATTAGCAGCGTGAAGAAACGGCTAGTCCCTGATCACTTGCGCTTTACCGCGCCCAAATCACAGCCATGTCAATTTTCTCGCTTTGGGCCTTGTTGTGACGGAAAGATCTATACTGTTGGTACTTTGGTTTTTATACTGTAGTTATTCAATGTATAGGACGCAGTGGTATGAATCGTCGTCAAAAGAAAAAACAGAAAGTTGACCACTTAGCAGAATTCAAGGATCGACTGAATCAGGTCAAAGAGAAATTGAGTTCGATCGATGTGAAGAAAATGAAAACCTCGACAGCGCAAACTTGGGGTTCATTGCCGAAGTTACACCAAAGACTGTTGATGGTGATTTCTCCGATCGTACTGATATTACTTTTTGTGCCGCTACCAGAACCTAAAGTAGACACAGCTCCAACAACATCGCGCGTTGAGCTTGAAATAAACACCGTCGGCTTAAGCGAACAGCAAAATGCCAAGAACAGCTCATTAGAACCGAGTAACAAAAATTGGCAGGAGTACCTTGTTAAGCAAGGGGATACGTTAGCGCAGGTTTTTCGAAACAACGATTTGCCATTGTCTGACTTGAATGCGTTAGTGCGAATTGAAGGTGCAGATAAGCCGCTCAGTCAGATTCGTAAAGGCCAGCTGGTTCGTTTCAAACTTGCTGAAACTGGGCAGTTGGACATTCTTCAGCTAGAGAAAGGCGACACTTCGGTGATGTTCTTCCGCTTATCCGATGGTGGCTTTGGTCGCAGTAAGTAGATGAATAGTGAGCCTGAGTTAAAGCGCTTCACCAGACACAGATAAACGATAGAAAAGAGCTAAGCATTAGCTCTTTTTTTTGGTCGCTTGAAAGGGGCGAGTGGCAAGATGATAAGCATGATTCCGATAAAGGTTAATGTATCCGGAATCTCATCGAACCATATTGCACCTATTAGCGCGACAAACACCAATCCTGAATACTCAGCCAAGGCAATTTGGCTAGAGTGTGCTTTTTGATAGGCAGCAACCGCAAGGCCGTTGTAACTTAAGATTAGCGTCGCACTCAGGGCTATGTATCCCAAATGCTCCACAGACACTGGCTGCCAGTATAAGAAGCACAGTACTAATGAGGCTGGAATAGAGAATAAGGTTGTCCACCACAGCGTAGTGACCACCGTTTGCTCACTAGGAAGCTTTCTTACGAGTACATTAAATAGTGCTAGGGTGATTGCTGTCCCCAAAGCAAACAGTGCCGCCCAATGAAATTGTGATGGCCTCAAGACAATCAATGCACCAATAAAACCTATGGTTGTGCCGATAACCTTGCCGAGTGCCGGTTGCTCTTTCAATAGCAACATTGAGAGCGGCAACATCAGTAAAGGCGCGACATAAAATACTGCGTTGGCGGTTGCCAAAGGCAAGTGAGTGATCGCGACCACCATGCACCCACTGCCGATCAGAATTAACTGACCTCGAATGAAGGTTACCTTAGCCTGCTGTAAGCGCCGTTGTTCTTTTTTCTGCTGTAGCCACAAAGGGGTGATGATGACCAGAGATATCAACTGTCGGAAAAAAATATACTGTAAGGGCGGTACTTCGCCATTTAACAGCTTTACCGCTACGTCGGAAAGCGAGGCAAACAAGTTACCTGCAACCAACAATAGAATACCGGCAGTGATATTCGTCATTATTTTTCTAATCTCATGTCTATATGAGGAATGTCATCTTCGAGATACATATCCGAGATGGTGTTGAAGCCGTGGCTCGCATAGAAGTTTTCTAGGTGTTGCTGCGCGCCAATATCAATGGCCGTATTTGGCCAAAGAGCCTCGCAGCGTGTTAATGCTTCTTTGATTAATTGATGCCCCAAGCCACCACCTCTTGCCGATTGCTTGGTTGCGACTCGACCGATGCTGGTGTTGTCGTAAGAGGTACCTGGTGGTAATAAACGTGCACACGCTACCAACTCTTCATCAGCATAGCCAAGCAGGTGCTCAACACCCGCGAGTGTATCTTTACCGTCCAGCTCTGGATAAGGACAAGTCTGCTCGACCACAAATACATCGACTCTTAATTTAAGTAGTTGATAAAGCTGTTGTGTTGAGAGTTCAGAAAAAGGAATTGAGTGCCAAGTGATCATGTTTACATCCAGAGATTATCGATGCTCTGAATGTACTATGCGTGATGATTGTTGGCATTAACTATTGTTAATTCGACCTTTAATTCTGCTCAGGCTGATTGCGGTGATTCCTAGATAAGCGGCAATTTGATTGTCATTTAAGCGCTGCTCAAGGTCGGGATAGTGCTCGCAGAACAGCTGATAACGTTGCTCTGGTGTATAGAGCAGCATGAAGCGTTCTTTGTTTTCCTTATGCATCAGCTGTGTTTCTAACAGCTTTAAATACAAAGGATTATTTGATGCACGCCACTCGATAACCGCATTCATTGGCAGCTCTAACATGGTGATGGGAGTCAGCGTTTCTAATAGGTAAGGGGACGCTTGGCTTTTTATCAGACTCTCAAAGCCGATGATCCAATCTTGTTCCCAATAGAACTCTTTACTGTATTGCTTACCATCATCAGTGAGGTAGCAGGCATGGCACAAGCCTTCAAGTACAAAGTAGATTGAACTCGCCATCTCACCTTGATTGATCAAGATGTGTCTGGTTGGCAACTCAAGTGGCTTGGCGACAGCAACTAGAGATTCAATCTGGCTTTCAGAGAAGTCGAAGCTTTGTAGTTGTTCGATAAAAGAGGTGTGCATGAAAATAACCTAACCCAAATAAGTGCCGAAATCATCGCACTTATTTGGAGAGAGGTACAGAGCGGGATAAATCAGCGGCGTGCGTGTTGCTCTAGGTAATCTTGAGCAAGCTCTCTGCCCATGTATTTACCCAGAGTCTTCAGTGGTACCTTTTTAAGGTTCACCACAATCAAGCCATCCAAGGCATCATTAAACGATGGGTCGACATTAAAACACACCAGTTTACCGTTCATCCCTAGATATTGGCGCAGCAGTACCGGCAGGCCTTTACCTTGCTCCATGCGTGCTAACACTTTAGAGAGCAGAGGCACACTCGCCAGTGAAGAGAGCAGGTGATTTTGCCAGAACACATGACTGCTGGTATTGAGTGGTGACGAAGGTGAAACCAAATTCGCCTTTTCCTCATCATAATGGTGGATTGATAACGTGGTCGCGATCAACAGACGCGCATTGTGGCTGTAATCATTGCTGATACTGACTGGGCCGAACAGATGGGTATATTGAGGGTGACGAGACACAAAGGTCGCAATGCCTTTCCACAATAGTAACAGTGAGTTCAGGCTCTTTTGGTAAGGTTTACTTACTACCGATCGCCCAAGCTCAATGCTGTTTTCTAGAGTATCAATGAATTCTTGGTTGTAGTTAAACAGGCTACGAGAGTAGAGCTGATCAAGCCCGTGCTCAGCGATGAGTTTGTCGACCATACCGAGTCGATACGCGCCAACCAGTTCTGCCTTGGTTTTATTCCACACAAACAGTTGATGGTAGTAAAGGTCATACTCATCTAAATCACAGGCCAGCCCGCTGCCTTCTCCGACTTCTCTAAAGCTTTCTTCTCTTACTCGACCAATCTCGCGCATTAAGTTAGGAATGGATTGGCTTGGTGTGCAGTAGACCTCAAAGTTCCCTTGCTCGAGCAGTTTCATCTCTTCAGGGAGTGAGTCTATCTCTATTGATAAGACTTCTGGTGGAATAGGCGCTATCACTTGGGTATCGAAAGAGGGCGCGTGGATTGGCGTGCTCGGGCTGTCTTGTTGACTCATTAGATAGGTATTAAGTCGTAGGTAGTTGACGATATCCATCTCTTTTTCAAACGATTTTATCTCTGAATACGGAATCGATGAGCCAATCGAGATAGAGATAGTTGTCGCTTGTTTATTAAGAAGTTCACGCCCGAGTAGAGCGGTTCTCAACAGTGGATGAACGCGACCCGCTTGATAGAAAAGCTCACTGTTCTTGCCATTGATAAAGATAGGTACCGTGGTGGCTTGGTGACGTTTGACGAATTTCGCTACCGACTTGCTCCACTCGATGTCTGTCAGTGTTTTTGCCCCTTTACGGTAGCTTGATACTTCACCTGCTGGGAATACAATCAATAGTCCACCATCAGCCAAATGACGATTGGCATCTCGAATCGCTTTGGCATTGGTGCGTTTCGATTCTTTACTGTTAAAGACATCGACACCGATGAAAAGATCATCCAGTTCAGGCAGGCGCTTAAGTAACTCATTGGCCAGCACCTTCACATCCTTTCTTACTGATCCTACGAGATCGGCAAGGATCACGCCTTCGATGGCGCCAAGCGGGTGGTTCGCCACAATCACGACAGGCCCTTCTTCCGGGATGTTTTCCGTGCTTCCCGATGCAACCGAGTAGTCGATATTGAGCGCCGACAGAGTGTAATTCATGAATTCGAAGCTAGATAACTCGTTTTTACGATCTTGGTAGAGTCGGTCTAGCTTAGATAGCCCAGTTGCCCACTCGACAACAGACTCACCTAAACCAAAAGGCGTGTAACGTGGTAAACGAAAAGGACTATCAATCATAATGAAATTACCTTACTTAATCAGTTGCGGCCAAACTTTATCGGCTTGTTGAATATGCTGTGCTTGGTCTTGTTCCCAGCGCTGCTTAATCTCTTGGTCGTAGTTAAGATAAAGTTTGTCATCAACTATGGTCCAATACTGTGGGTCACCTGGTGCGAAGTCGTTTTTGGCAGAAACGGCCCATGCGCAATAACCACCATATTGAGGGGCATATTTTTCAGGATTATTAACAAATAAAGTCAGATTCTTTTCAGAAGAGAAATACCAGTCCGCGCCTTTGTACTCTGTGCTGAACTTCTTGCTCCCTTCAACAGGCTTCCCAGACGTGAAATAAGCCACGGTATCGTAGCCATCGAGTGCCTTACTGCTAAAGAAGCCGGTATAGATTTCATCGGCGGCAAATACGTACGGGCTAACAAGTAGCAGAACCATGGTGAATAGTTTTCTCATGATGGACTCCATCTATAGATTGATTGCGGGTGATAAATCAAAGGTAAAGCGCTGCTGATTTATCTGACATGGTTTAATGGGTTCGCATGGTGAGCCGGGTGCATAAAACATAGAGGCTTGACCATGCAGGTTACGTAAGTGTGTAAAGCTCACGGTATGTGCGTCTTCGCGATGCATACAGGTCGCTAAATGAGGTTGCTCATTGTGATGGTGAGAGTGGAACATCAGTAAGTTCTGTTGATTCTTACCTGCCGCCATGAGCTGATCATATTTTGCTTGTCGGTAGGCTTGCACTCGCTCTAAATCAACACCGGATGAGAAGAGTGGAGAATCAGTGTCGACTATTTTCTGTTGAATACCATCCCACATGTAGGCGATAACCAGACCATTGTGTTGGGTTAGATTGGGCGCGAAAGCTAGCAAGGTAAATGGGGCAAAAGAGTGTAGGTCTAGCTTGTGAAACGCTTCAGATAGCTGACTGATATTACGACTCGATGATAGGTTTTTAAGTAGCAAACCGCGGCTTACTAAAGGACCAACGGGCACTGTGCCTTGATAGTTATTGAGTAGGCATAGCGAAAGCCCGAACTCATTAATACTTATCCAGCTACCGCCGCCAGTTGGGTCGAGTGGCATAATGATATCGACACCGTTGACTCGATATTGTCTGGGTGGCATTGCCAGTGCTCGCGTCTTTTGTTCATCACGATTAAAAAAGACCTGATAACCATTCTCTTCAAGCAGCCAAGATACTGAACACATGATTATTGCTCCCTCAGATAGCTGTTGGTGGTTGGGGCATAACCAAAGGTGTTGCAGGTCTCGACGTCTAGGAAGGTGGTGATCACCTTGATCATCGCGTAATGATGATTGGCATGCAGTGCGGCAAAGGTGACCTCTCTTTCGAGCGTTGAAGGCAGGCTTGCGAACACTTGAGCATCCATCGAAACCTCGGTTTGGATCATGATAGGCGCTTCGAGATCTCGACGGTCTAATCGTTCAAGCCAGTTGATCACATAGTGGATCTCTTTGACTGCAATAGAGCGGTCGTATTCGACAGGATGACCACGACGACGAGTGTTGTAATCAACGGCCTCATCCTCTTTTAAAATCAAGGCGTGAAAAAGATCCAGTGTGTGACGAGTATGTTCACCGATAGAGCTTGTAACGTGTGGCTTTGCTCGTGTCAGGTAATCGCTGTCAGAAATCGCTAACAAAAACTCTAGACCCTGATTCAATATCTCTACCGCTCCCTTGATACTAGGAGAGAAAGAAGTAAGGGCGCTCGGTTGGGCTATGGGGTTCATTCATGATCCTCGTGCAAAGTTAGTCGGTAGTCGGATATTGTTGAACAAGACGTCGCTCTTCTTGCCACGCCGCAAATAAGCTCTTGAAAGAAGGGGATTGGTGGCCTCGTTGTTTTTGCTGAGCGCCAATATCAAAAAGAATGCGATATTGCAGGAGTAGCGTAGAAAATATCTCTCGTAATGGGGTGTTGCGATCCCAGATATGTCCAGCCTCACTGCTTGCGCCATTGACCTCAAGAATCGTGAAATCCTCACCGTTCATTAGGCTGTGCATGTCCTTAAACTTGACGTCGAGTCGGCCAAAATGAAAACCATCGAAGTCATCGAATATCTCGTCTAAACGTTCAGTTAAAGCCCGAGTGATGTATTGATTGCCATCGCGGAAGATGCAGCCACGGCTATGGCTACCTGCGAACGCGAGTTGGAACTCTTCGCCCTCTGCGAGCACGTGATCCAATTTATCTTCATGCCTTGGTAGATACAGGTGACTGAGCTGCCCAGCACGTGGGCTATTTTCAATTAACTGCTTGAGTGTCGACTTGCCATCACCCATCACCATTGGCGCATATTTGAGTGTGATCGAGATGATCTCGCCTTGCTTTTTGTTTGGGTAACGAACATAGAAAACGCCAGCTTCTGCCTGATAAGGCGCCTTTTCTTGCAGTAGAAAGCGAGCGTTATTTGGGAAAGATTCAACATATTGCTCAAGTTGATCTTGTGTGTTGATCAGCTTGACGCCAACGCCTCGACAGCCAAGATCTGGTTTAGCGACAATCGGGAAATCAAGATCGGATTGTATGAGTGCGCTGCGTGCATCTTCAGCTTGTTTCTTACCGTTGAGATCCGTTTTGGTGAGGGTGATAAACGGAGAGATCCAACGCTGACTTGAAGATCCGGCAAGGCTTAATATCTCGTGTTTTGATTCGCCTACCATACCGCTTAACTTGATGCTTGGGTTGGCGATGAGCGGCAGTGCCCAGTCAAAGTGCCGTAACCCTTGCATCAGGCTTTGAATCACCACTGGCGTGTAGAAGAACCAAGTTGGAAGAAACTCATAAGGAGAGACGCTGCGCACGGTATCTTTTTCAAGCAAAGGCATGCCTGCATTAATTTGATGTGCTGGAATGATGCGAATATCTTGCGGTGAACTCATGATAATCCTCTAGAGTAGGTTCTATTCATTAATCGATTGCCGATAAACAGCAAAGCGATGGCACACGGGATGATGATCCATTGATATTCAGAGGCTTGCAGCCACGCTGATGTCCCTAAATAGTAGATGGCAGAGAAGACAATGCCAGTCCAGAGCGCAGTGGCACTAATCACGGCAAACAAGAAAGTAGGCAGTGGGATGGCGAAAAAGCCACTTAAGGTAAAGCCGACGGTACGAAGCCCGGGAATAAAGCGGATAACAAAAAGGCTGCTGAATGCGTTCTGACGTAATTTGGTACGAAGCGAACGAAAGTACTTATTAGTGAGGGCTTTATATCGAACACCTCGGAAGTAACGTCCTGATTTACCCAGGTAATAAAGACCGAGATCACCCGTGGCAATACCGATGAAAATAGCAAGCAGCGCATATTGAGGAAGTATTAGACCTTGAGTCGCGATACCTGCCGCCGTAACAATCGCAAGATCTTCAAGCAGATAAGAAAGCGCGATGATGCCAAGCATCAGCCATAGCAGCGACTCCTCCCCTGAATGTAACCATGCTTGAATGCTCTCGACGGTGCTCATTAAATGTCCTTATCTATCCTATAGATGAATGGCTTAACCACCATTCATTGAGTGTGGTAAATTAAATAGACAGGAGGAGCAGATAAAAACTTACAGCTGATTAGTGTTTTTTTGTGTTGGATTCATTCAATTGGTGGTTTGAGTCGTGCTGTTTGACTGCTGTTTGACTGCTGTTTTGAAGCTGAAGGCGTGGCATTTGGAAGCGGGTTGAACGAGAGTTTGTCGTTCGAAAATTAGGGCTTTGGGCTGAACATTTAGAAGAAAAGAAAAAGGCTGAGTCGTAAAACTCAGCCTTTCAGAACGTTAACTATGGATTACTTAAGCAATCTATTTAGTTAGGTCAATCTGGTAAACAGCAAAACCAACATCGTCAGTCGCAACACGTTTCATCGGGTATTGACCTTTCTCTTTAATGAACTCTGCTGCTTTGTCGCTTGGAGATGTTTCAAAGCGGATATCTAGCTTGTTATCCGTTTTGATTGGTGCAAATGACCAATTGTTATCTGCGCTTGGGCTCACTTGACCTTGTTCTTTGCTTACGCGAGAGATGTAGTTTGCAAGAACAGTACGGTTCTCATCTGGTGCATCAAATGCGATGAAGTCTTCACCTGTGCCTGGGAACTTAGCGCTGTATGCACGGTAGTTGTTGGTTGCGATCAGGAAGTCTTGCTTCATGTCGATTGGCTTACCTTGGTAAGTTAGGCCAACAATACGCTGTGAGTCAGGGTTAACGACTTTACAGTTTGCATCGTATTTCGCAGGTTGAGTTACGTCGATTTGGTAATCAACACCGTCGATAACATCGAAGTTGTAAGTGCGGAAGTTATCCCACTCGATCAACTGTTGTGGTGCTGTTGAGTTAACATCAACTTGGTTGAATTGACCAGCAGAACACTCAAGCCACTCTTTTACTTCGTGACCTGTTACCTTCATCGCAACTAGTGTGTTCGGGTAAAGGTATAAGTCAGCTGCGTTACGGAATGTCAGTTGACCAGATTCAACTTCAGTGAAGTTCGCTGGGTCATTCTTACGGCCACCAGCTTTGAATGGTGCAGCCGCGGAAAGTACTGGCGTACCATCTAGGTCAGGGTCACCTTGGATGAACTGTTCAACGTAATCTTTCTGTGCAAGGTTAACGATTTGAACTGTTGGATCGTCTTGTACTAGAGACAAGAAGCTGTACATCACATCGTCTGCTTTACCAATCGGTTGGTTAACAAACTCACGAGTACCAGCGTGGTCTTTTTCTAGTGCTGTTACGATGCCTTCATCAGCCGCAGCAAGAGATTTCTTCTCGATCTTGTCGTAGATAGGGCGTGCTTCTGATTGGCCTTTAACGACTTCCCACTTACCGTCTTTTTGTGCCAGTGTTAGGTCCATAACACCAACGTGGCTACCCCAACGACCTGGCATTACTGCCGCAACGCCGTTCATTGTGCCCGTTTCGTTGTCGATGCCTTGAATGTCATCAAAACCTTTACCTGGGAACACTGCGTGAGAGTGGCCGAATGCGATCGCATCAATGCCATCTACTTCAGATAGGTAGAACGTTGAGTTCTCTTCGCCATTTTTGTATGGGTCAGTTGATACGCCTGAGTGAGGGATAGCAACGATAACTTCAGCGCCTTCCGCTTTCATTTGAGGCACTAACTCGTTAGCCGTCTCAATGATGTCACGAGCGATCACTTTGCCTTCTAGGTTCTTCTTATCCCACGTCATGATTTGTGGTGGAACAAAACCGATGTAGCCGACTTTTACTTCATGCTCTACGCCTGCAGTATCTTCAAACGTGTGCGTCTTGATGATGTAAGGTGTGAAGTAGTGTTCTTTGGTTTTTGCGTCGTAAACGTTAGCACTGATGTACGGGAAATCAGCGTCGTTGATTGACTCTTCTAGGAAATCAAGACCGTAGTTGAATTCGTGGTTACCTAGGTTTGCAGCGTCGTAGCTTAGTTGGTTCATAGCTTTGTATGCAGGGTGAACTTCGCCTACTTCGATGCCTTTGTCTGCCATGTAGTCACCCATTGGGCTACCTTGCAGCAAGTCACCGTTATCAACTAATACGCTGTTGGTTACTTCGCTTTGAGCTTCTTTTACTAGAGTTGCAGTACGTGCTAAGCCAATTTTTTTCGATGGCTTGTCTTTGTAGTAGTCGTAATCCATTAGGTTGGTATGGATATCCGTCGTTTCTACGACACGTAATTTAATCACTTCATCGGTATCTGGTGTTGTTGTGCAGCCTGCTAAAGTCAAACCAAGACCCGCAAGTACAGCCAATGACAAAGGTTTCATTGCAACTTTCATTTTGTAGCTCCAAAGTGGATAGTAGAAAATTCGTTGCGTAATGTAACAAAACCGAATGAAACAATGATTACAACGAATGTTAATTCGTGACTTAGATCGATTACTTTATGGTGTTCTGCAAGACGCCTCACAAAGCTGCTCAATCGATGCGCAACTGATATCGATAATATTTAGTCCATTCATTTCACCTGCTTATCGGTAAATTCAATCCCTTATCAGCTTTTCGAATAAAAAATGAAATTTTAGAATTTCCAGTAATATGAGAGGCTCGTCATAATGCCTATATCAAGGACGTATCAGGCAGATGAATAGCAAGGATAGCTCAAAACGAAGCTTCTGTTTTCTTCTAGTGCCAATACTCCCATTCACTCAAGTGGATGAGTTAAATCCCTTGCTTGGCAAGACCAAGTAATGAATTGCTCGTAACGCGAGCCTTAAAGGAAGCACTGAAATGGACCAAGAACGTTTAACCCACCTAAAACAGCTCGAAGCGGAAAGTATTCATATTATCCGTGAAGTAGCGGCTGAGTTTGATAACCCAGTGATGATGTACTCCATCGGAAAAGATTCTTCTGTGATGCTTCATTTAGCTCGCAAAGCGTTTTATCCAGGCAAGATTCCATTCCCGTTATTGCATGTAGATACGGATTGGAAATTCCGCGAGATGATTGAGTTTCGTGATCGTACGGCTAAAAAGTACGGCTTCGACCTTTTAGTACATAAGAACCCAGAAGGTATTGAGATGGGTTGTAGCCCATTTGTACATGGTTCTTCGAAGCACACTGACATCATGAAAACACAGGGCCTTAAGCAGGCGTTAAACAAGTATGGGTTCGATGCGGCTTTTGGTGGTGCGCGTCGTGATGAAGAAAAATCTCGTGCGAAAGAACGTGTTTATTCTTTCCGTGATAAGAACCATACGTGGGATCCAAAAAACCAGCGTCCAGAGCTTTGGCACACCTACAACGGTCAGGTTAATAAGGGCGAAAGCATTCGTGTCTTCCCGCTATCTAATTGGACTGAGCTCGATATCTGGCAATACATCTATCTAGAGAGCATCGATATTGTTCCACTTTACCTTTCAGACAAACGCCCTGTAGTTGAGCGTGATGGCATGCTGATCATGGTTGATGATGACCGTATGGAGCTGCAAGAAGGTGAAGTGATTGAAGAGAAAAGCGTTCGTTTTCGTACTTTAGGCTGTTACCCATTAACCGGAGCGGTTGAATCTGAGGCGAATACGCTAACGGGCATTATTGAAGAGATGCTGGTGGCGACGTCTAGTGAGCGTCAAGGTCGAGCGATTGACCATGATCAGTCGGGCTCTATGGAGCTGAAAAAGCGCCAAGGTTATTTCTAAGAATCTAAGGAAAGAAAAATGAATAGTGCAGTAGAAGCCGAATTGGCTGAACTAGGGATTGAAGGTTATCTAAGTCAGCATCAGCATAAATCTATGCTTAGATTTTTAACTTGTGGCTCGGTAGATGACGGTAAAAGTACGCTAATCGGTCGCTTACTCCATGATACAAAACAGATTTATGAAGATCAGCTAGCGGCGGTTCACTCGGATAGCCAACGAGTGGGAACGACAGGTGAGAAACCTGATTTGGCACTGCTTGTTGATGGTCTGCAGGCTGAGCGTGAGCAAGGGATCACGATCGATGTGGCTTACCGCTACTTCTCGACTCAAAAACGTAAGTTCATTATTGCTGATACTCCTGGGCATGAGCAGTATACGCGCAACATGGCAACAGGCGCTTCAACGTGTGATCTGGCGGTGATCTTGATTGATGCTCGTAAGGGCGTTCTGGATCAAACACGTCGTCACTCGTTTATCTCTAACCTGCTTGGTTTGAAGCATTTCATCGTTGCTGTAAACAAGATGGATCTTGTGGAGTATTCACAAGATCGTTTTGAAGAGATTCGCGATCAGTATCTAGAGTTTGCAGAAAACCTAGAAGGTGAAACCAATATTCAGATCTTGCCAGTATCGGCGCTTGAAGGCATCAACGTTGCTGCACCAAGTAAAGAGCTTGCATGGTTCGAAGGCCCATCTCTGCTAGAAGTGTTAGAGAACGTCGACATTGACCAAAAGCGTTCGGCAGGTGAATTCCGATTCCCAGTTCAGTACGTCAATCGTCCTAACTTAGACTTCCGCGGTTTTGCTGGCACCGTTGCCTCTGGCCGTGTCAGTGTCGGTGATGAAATCAAGGCGCTGCCGTCGGGTAAAACCTCTAAGGTTGCACGCATTGTAACTTTTGATGGTGATTTGGAGTCTGCGCAAGCGGGCTTGGCAGTAACACTGACTCTTGAAGATGAGATTGATATCAGTCGTGGTGATTTGATTGTGCTAGAAAACGCGCAGATTGAATCCACTAACCACGTATTGGCTGACATCGTGTGGATGACAGAGCAACCATTGCAACCGGGCAAAGCTTACGACATCAAGATCGCAGGCAAGAAAACCGTTGGTCAGGTTGAAACGGTTCGTCACCAATACGACATCAACAACCTATCGACTCACGCTGTCGATGAGTTGCCATTGAATGGCATTGGCTTGTGTGAATGGTCACTGAACGAGACTGTCGCGCTGGATAAATACCGTGAAAGTGCCGATACCGGTGGCTTCATCGTTATCGACCGACTAACCAACGTGACGGTTGGCGCGGGTTTGATTCGAGACCGTTTGGACTCTGTTGAACAGCAAGTCGGTAACTTCTCTGCATTTGAACTTGAGTTCAACGCATTGGTTCGCAAACATTTCCCTCATTGGGATGCCAAAGATCTAAGCCAACTACTGAAGTCATAAACGACCAAGTAACAGCTTATTGAATCAGGCGGAAACCGATCGTTTCCGCCATAAAGGACGGGTATATGTGGCAACAAGGATTTGTATTAGCGATTTTGCTCGGCATCATTACTTGCCTGCTCGTTACCCGTATTAAGCCAAGCTTTATCTTTGCTGGCGCGGCGTTTATTGCTTTTATGGCTGGCATGATCGAGTTGTCGAGCTTGGCTAATAACTTCACTAACTCCTCGTTACTGACTTTAATTCTTCTGATCCTCGCATCAAGTGCGTTGGAGAAAACTCGCTTAATCAGCTGGGTTAGCCGCAATATCTCTGAAGGTAGGCTAGGTACCGTGGTTGCGAAGTTGGGTATTTCTACAGCGTTACTTTCTTCTTTTACTAATAACACCGCGGTGGTTGTTTCTTTGATCGGGGCGATCAAACGTAATCAACAGCACGCGCCGTCTAAGTTACTTATCCCTTTGTCATACGCTGCCATCTTAGGTGGCACCCTGACATTGATCGGCACCTCTACCAATTTGATCATCAATAGTTTTGTTGAAGATGCAGGTTTACCGAGCTTAAACTTTTTCACACCTACCTTGATCGGTTTAGCGGTTTTGGTCGGTGGGGTATTGATCCTTATTCCTCTTAGCTATTTTCTACCCAGCTACGATGATGGTTCTCAAGATGATCTGCCTTACTTTCTCGAGGCGCGAGTTGAGCCAGGTTCTCCATTAGTTGGCCGTAGCGTCAGTGAAAATAATCTTAGAGCTCTTAGAAAACTGTTCTTAGCCGAAGTGATTCGAGACGGTAAAACCACCGCGTCGATTGACCCTGATTTTATTCTTCAAGCTCGTGACCGATTGCTGTTTTGTGGTGATGTTGAGAGCGTGGCGACACTGCAAGAAATTCAAGGACTGACTCTGTTTGGTCAGCATCATTTGAATGGCCAGAGCTTTGTTGAAGTGGTGGTGAGTTCATCAGCAAGTTTTTGTAACAAAACCCTGAAAACTAGCCAGTTTAGAGACCGTTTCGATGCGGTTGTGGTTGCTATTCGTCGTGGCCATGAACGCCTAGAAGGTGGGCTAGGGAATATCACATTGACCGCTGGTGATACCTTGATTTTGGTTCCAGGTAAACGCTTTGAAGAACAGCGCCAACAACACAACAAAGAGTTTGTGTTGATGAATGACTTAGATTCGAGTGCCAAGCTTGATGCCGACAAATCGACGTTCGTGTTGCTCGGCTTTGCTAGCGTGATTGGTTTAGCCCTTATCGATGCAGTACCTATTATCAAAGGCTTAGCTGGTTTTCTACTGTTGCTGGTGGCATTTGGCGTGGTGCAACTGGGTGAGCTCCGCCGCCGTTTCCCAGTTGATATTGTGGTGATCGTGGGCTCTGCACTTTCTATTGCTCAACTGATGATTTCATCGGGTTTATCTGAGCGGATGGGGCTGATGTTTATGGAGGCGTTTAATGGCTGGGGCGTATTCGGTGCGTTAGTTGCTACCTACTTTATGACTTTGGTTTTGACAGAGCTGGTGACCAATAATGCGGCTGCAGCACTCTCATTTCCGATTGGCTACAGTATGGCAGTAGGTTATGGCGTTGACCCTATGCCGTTCATCATGGCGGTACTGTTTGGTGCCAGTGCCAGTTTTATATCTCCATACGGTTATCAAACCAACTTACTTGTTTATAGCGTAGGTAATTACCATTTAACGGATTACCTACGTATCGGCATTCCAATCTCGATTGTATATTCGGGCTTGGTGCTGACCCTAATTCCTTATTTTTTCCCATTTTAATGCTGTTTATTTAAAGGACTAATTATGACCGCAGTACTCAAACCCAAAGATGAGAATGTTGTGTGGCATCAACACTCGATTGATAAAACATTTCGCGCGGATCTGAAATCACAAAAGCCAGCCGTGCTCTGGTTCACGGGGTTGTCTGGTTCTGGTAAATCGACAGTCGCTGGAGCATTAGAAAATCGCTTGGCACAGCTTGGTTACCATACTTATTTATTGGATGGCGACAATGTGCGTCATGGATTATGTAGTGACCTTGGCTTCTCTGAGCAAGATCGTCGAGAGAACATCCGTCGTATTGGTGAGCTTGCTAAATTGATGGCAGATGCAGGCTTGATCGTGTTGTCAGCCTTTATTTCTCCGCATCAAGCTGAAAGGCAACTCGTGAGAGATTTATTGCCGGAAGGTGAGTTTCTTGAGGTGTTCGTCAATACTCCATTAGAGGTTTGCGAACAGCGTGACCCTAAAGGTCTGTATAAGAAAGCACGTGCCGGAGAGATCCCGAACTTTACAGGTATTAGTTCAGTGTACGAAGCGCCTCAGAACCCTGAGATTGATCTACCTGCAGGTGAGAAGACACTCGATGAATTGGTCGAACTGTGTATTGATGCGCTGGAGAAGCGAAATATCTTAGCCAACTGAGATCGTTGGTATGACTAAGGCTACTCAGCTGTTTATCTGTTTATTCACGACCGATAAATAGTGCAGCCTTAGTTTACCGAGACAAGAAACCTATCCTCTAGATTCTCTTTATTCCTCTCTATACTTCACTTTTTACACCGTCTATTTTAGCTCCGTCGAGTGTCTAGACGGTGTAATTTACGCTGCTTTTCACTTCTGTCTGTACTGTGAATTTCTGGCTCAATAGTGCAATCAGTTGGTTGTAATACTGCGTGTTTGGCTTGTTGCCAAGCAAGGTACAAAGCTCATTGCCTGTAGGGCTGAATCGATAGTAAACCAGCTTCACGCCTTTTGATAACGGTGCCAGTGACATGCTCTTACCTTGATAGGTTAGGTACAGGGCTGGATCGAAATCAATCTCTCCGGATTCCAATTCTGTACCCAGAATAATCCCGAGCTCTATCAAGTGGAGCAGGCTGGAGTAGGGCAGGTTGTGCCCACCAAGGTTGATGGTGTTGGTGGTATCCCTTTTGCCAAAGCTGAATAGCCCTGCATGAGATTTAAAACCGAGTAAGAGCTTTCTGCTGCTATCGCTACCAAAGCTACAACCCAGTGATGCCGCTCTTTGTAGAGTTAACGCTTCTTTTGGTGTCATGTCTTTTAAGATCTGCAGTGCCTTCATCGATGTCGAGCCTGGATTGGTGACTTCTCGTTTCAGTACTTGAGCCCATAGCCTTTGCATCGATGTATTGTGGATCTCTTGTGCCATGTCGAAGAAACGATATAGCCAGTCCTGATCCGGGTCTCCAGCCGCTTCATCCTTACACGAAGAGTGCGCCAACTTTAGAATCTGTTCTAGGTTCTTTTGGCGAAGCTCTCTACGCTTTTTCTCTCGCAATAGTGCCCGTTCGATAAGCGTACTCTCAGCTTTATCGTTTGGCTTGGCACTATGACTAATTAAGGAATCGAGGCCGAAGCTTTGTGCGATGTGCAGCATTCTGCTGGCACTGTCGGCAATATGAGGCTTTTTCTCATGCTTATGCTGTGTGTCGCTAGCATGCTCAATGATCACTGGCTGTTTAGTTTCTGACATAAGAGTACCGTTAGGAGATGACTCAAGACCAATCGTAGTAAATAATTGCTAAACCTAGCTTGTTAAAACGCTCGATAACTGAGCTACAATTTTTGATTGTAGAATAACTACTTATCAAAAAGCGCCGCCTTGCTCTTAAGCCTTTTTCCTACGCTATTCCTGAACACTTACTTATTGTGATTGGTATAACTGCCTAAAATGTAACTCTTTATCTTATTGGTGGCTAGATTTTGCGTGCAGAGTTGAAGGTTTCAACAAAATTTTACTTTTGCTAATGATAATAAAATGTTAAATTTGTTGTAGTTCTCAAGGAGGAGTTATGAATCAAGTCAATGATAACAAGCTGAAGAAACAGCTTAGTATAGGGTTATTACTCGCGACTTATGTCGCTGTTCTAGCTTACTTATCTAATTACATCGCGTAATTCAGAAGAAAATTATCGTTATTAAACTGTTATTGAATGATCGCACTCGTTCAGTGACGGCAGCTCATCCTTGAGCCACCCTTCTAATGACTACATGTCGTCATATTCTTCAATCGCAGTACCTTCAATAAGATAACCGGTTTGCGCTAAGTCATGGCTGATTGACTCAGTTTTCAGCGTTCCGACCAAATAGATCACATCCCATAACTGCTGTATTGGTGCACCTTTCGGGAACTTCACGTAGATGATTTGGTTCGGTGGTGGCGGTGGCACGTGGATACATGCGCCAAAGTACGGTACCAGCAGAAACTCAGTGATCATATTTTCATCACCTTCCAATGGAATCACAAAGCCAGGAATCTTTACTGTGCTGCCATTCAGCTCTGGGCGAACAGCACCAAGTGTTGATTGTTGAGGTTTATCCATACTATTGTGGTCAACCATCGGCATACCAAATGAATCTAGCTGAGCGCGCTCTGATTCTGGAATCAAATCAATCCATTCAAGTGTTAATACCGATTCGTCATTCTGAGTGGTTTCAGCGTGAGCTGTACTGATAAATGGGAACAGAAGTATCCCAAGTATCAGTAGGAATTTGCGTTGCATCGTAGGTTCCTATTTTAGATTCGAATCGTCATGCCATCAGACAATGACTGGCGGTAAGCCCTGAAAGCGGGAATAAAGCCGATAATGATTCCGGCAACTTGTACCAGCATAAGCAGTTTCCACTCATGCGGTGTGATTGCGGATATCGATATGTTGATACCATAACTTTGTTGCACAATAGGAGCAACCACTGCGATCAGCGCAAACAACACTGCAACACCTAATGTAATACCAAGGAAGGTTAGCGCACTGGCTTCACTGATCAGTAAACCAAACACATGACGAGGTCTTGCGCCCATCGCACGTAGGATGGCCATCTCTCGGCGCCTTTCTTGCAAGCTAGTGAGTAGGCTACTGAGCATGCCCAATAAACCGGCGACGACAACAAACCCTGAAACAATCAATAGTGCTTGTTCTGCTACAGCCATCATTCCCCACAATTCGTGAAGTGCAATGCCCGGCATAATGGCGCTTAAAGGTTCTTGGCGGTAGTTATTGATTTCTCTCTGCAGTGCGAAGGTTTGAATCTTCGAATTCAGCCCGAGCATCATCGCGGTAATCTGCTTCGGTTGGAAATCAAAAGTCTTTAAGGTTTCCGCATCCGGTGTATGTCCTAAATTAGCACCTGATTCCCAGCCAACGTGAATCGCTTCGATTGCCTCGAGCGATACGTGTACGGTTTTGTCTACTGGTGTTCCGGTTGGCGCGAGTATTCCCACAATCTTGAAGGGCAGATTATCGTGACGGCTAAACGCAACATCACTGATACCGTGCGCAAGAATGATTTGATCACCGATTTTGTAATCTAGCTTCTTCGCGACATCGGCACCAATCACTACATCAAATAGCTGTTCAAATTCTTTACCTTGTTGGAAAGTAAGTAATTGCTTACTTCCATAGCGATAGTTTTCAAAGTAGCTATGGTTGGTACCCATCACACGGAAGCCTTTGTGTGAATCGCCCAATGAGATTGGTATCGCCCACTTTACTGCGTTGTGCTGGCTAAATTCTTCATAGCTTTTCCAGTCGATGTTGTTGGTCGCATTACCGATTCTGAATACTGAGTAAAGCAGCAGGTTGACCTGACCAGAACGGCCACCAACGATAAGGTCAGTACCTGAAATCGTATTGGCGAAGCTGCTTTTTGCTTCGGTTCTAACGCGTTCTACGCCGAGCAAGAGAATGACAGATACAGCTACCGTGAGAATAGTGAGAATAGCCGTGGCTTTACGGTTGAGTACGCTTTTTAAGGCTAAGTGAGTAATTACTTTCATACGACAACCTTAGCTTGGTTAACGGTTTTTAAATCTATGGTTCGAGTGAACAACTTTTCTAGTGTTGGATCATGGCTAACAAAGATAAGAGTAGACCCTGCCTGGTTGGCTTGTTCTAACAACAGTTCGATAAAAGCTTCTCGGTTGTCATGATCCAAAGCCGAGGTTGGCTCGTCGGCAATAATGATTTTGGGTTGGCCAATCAAAGCACGAGCGGCAGCAACACGTTGTTGTTGACCTATGCTCAACTCGGTAACGGGCTTGTCCATTAAAGCTTGAGGTAGTTTTAATCGGAGTAACAACTCTCGAGCCGTCTCTTGTAAGCTTTTCTGGCTTTCAGCGACTTGCTGTTTACGTATCTGTGAAAACTGGCAAGGAAGCGTCACGTTATCGATAACTGATAGATAAGGAAGCAGGTTAAATTGTTGGAAAATATAACCAATATGATCGGCTCTGAATTTATCTCTTTGACGAGGTGTAAGCTGAGTGAGGTCTTGATCAAGGATAGAGACTTCTCCTTGCTCAGCTTGGTTGATTCCGGTCAGTAGCCCTAACAAAGTTGATTTTCCACAACCACTTGGCCCTTTAATAAAAAGGTGCTCTTGGGCTTGGATGTGAAGAGAGGGGATCTCTAGCGTTGGTGGTAATTCAGGCTTCCAACGAAAGCTGATATTTTCGAGTTTGACCACAAATGATGAACTGTCAGAAGACATGCTAGCTCCAATAATTAAAGCGGTGTATCTACTGGACAGTAATTTGAAGCATAAATTCCCCAGACACACCGATTTGAACAGCCAAGTAAGCGATGACTTACCTGACTGTTTATTTTACGTTTAATCCGATCTAGGAGTGATTAGAATCGGAAACTAATACGCTCTGCGTTAAGCACTTCTTGTACTTGAGCTGTGTCTGTTAGTAAGTTCACAGTCATTTTTTCTGTATTACCGAACTTAGAGAACCATTGAGTGCTAACTGTGTCTAGCTTAGCAACGTCTGAACATTGGTAATGGTACTCAACGGTGAATTCGCCGTGGCCACCTTCAGAGTGGTCATGACCTTCGTGGTCATCATGATCGTGTTCAGCGTGGTCATGGTCTTTGTGGTCGTCATGATCGTGCTCAGCGTGGTCATGGCCTTCGTGGTC